>JAJFJH010000276.1 GCA_021774155.1 Nitrosomonas sp. | reverse complement strand
TATATCCGCGCAAAAACAGCACGAACTAGTGAAGCATGGATCAATAGCATCTTCCTGGTTATGAACCTGATGGTGTTGTTGAAGGTTTTTATTTGGCTTTGTACGTGCGGTTATAAATATGGCTTCTTAATGTTTAGATGCCGCTTAAATAGTTTTCAAAGTCTCAGGGGGAAGTTCAAGCTGTATCCGCAAACTTTACTGAGTTTCTGAGGAGACTCTAATTAAAAACTATTGTGTTTTAATCAGCATCCAAAAGTTATCACTTTCCACATTAATTGTTACCTGACAGGAAATTTCTTCTAAAAACAATAAGATTTTAGGCTTGAATTTTAAAGATCGTGTTTTGCAAAGATATCGATTATTTTAGGCTGCTTGAATAAAGCAGAGGCTTAAACCCAAAACCGAAATGTAATGGATCTTCCCCAATAACCGCAGCAGCAAAAATAAAGAAAACATAATCATATGTTTCTTTTGGAATATCGAATTGTTGTATAAGCCTCCAAAAATTTCGTTGGCGCGGATCATCTTCCATCTTGTTGATCATTTGCCTTACTCGGGTTTGTCCATAGTTGTAGCTTGCCAGAACAAGCAGTCCAGAAGCCTGCGCTTCTGTGCTGTAAATATTTTTTAAATATTTTGCGCCTGCATGAGTTGCCAGGGCAAAATCAAATCTTTCATCCAGCTCATCATATTCCCTAGCATTTTCCAGCGGGCCTGGCGAAAGGCCATACTCCTGACCGGTTGTCGCCAGAAACTGCCAGGCACCTTTAGCAACACCAAATCTTGTTTGCGGGCCAATTGCATTGGGATCGTAATCACTTTCTTGTAGTGGCAAATATACAAAATAAAGCGACAAACCTTCATTTTCTAAAGCATTCATAATTATCGGTGTATAACCATATGTTTCTAGACGCGCCATTGCATGCTGCATTCTTGACGACTGTTGCCACAAGCTAATGTACCGTTTGACCTCATTCATAAACCCTTCGGGGAGTTCTAGTTCGCTTTCACCAAAACCTCTAGCAACACGTGCGATCAAGTCTTCTTCATAATGCTTGCCACTTGAGAGTCCCAATCGATAAGGTTTCGCTTGCTCAACATACTGCTGATAGCGAGCCTTCATTTTTTTCAACATTTGTCTTTGTTGCGCCACACGCTGTCTTTCGGCTACGATTTTCTCCTGCTCTACCTCGATTACTTTCTGATCAATCTCAAGTTTTTTACTCAAAATAGCATCGATTGTTAAGTCCAGTACCTCGGCACTCTCTGTCAATCTGATTTCAGACTGAGACAGACTCACCTCTAGCACTTTAATATCATAAAACATGTCAATCGCAAGTGTGCGCGCGTTAGATATTGTAATTTGCTGATAAATAATGAAGGCAATAGAAATTAAAAATAATGCGCTTAAAGCCCAAATAAATTTTCTGTGTTTTTTACCATGCGCCACTCGATCTTCATGAATAATACTGCGAATCATACGTGTGTGGTTTCCAAGACCTTCTGCCTCAGATTTCGCCAGCAAACGTGCTTTTAATTCTTCCTTGCTATGATCTCGAATAGAATTCTCAATCCGAATAGTTACACCTGGAAGCGGTATCTCTTTTAAAATATGTGCTTGATGCCCATCATCATTAACTTGTCTGACAATTTCAATTTTTAGAGAAATACCAGCCTTTCCTAAAGAAACAGATGCAGGCAAACTTAAACTGGTTTTTTGTACGATTTGCTGATCGTTGATATATGTGCCATTGGCACTATCTAGATCATGAATCCACCACCCCTGCTCTTTTTTTATGGCCAGATGATGACGACTAACTGCTTTACTTTTGATGACAATATCATTATCGGACGAACGTCCAACGGAGAAATTATTCGTAAAAATAAATACTTTTAAAATGCTTTCATTAACATCTAATAGACTGACTTTAACACCTAGTTGCAGCATGACAGTGCGATCAGCAGCATCGCTGTCCCGATTATTTCTCGATGAAATTATGGTTTTATCATCATTCATAAATGACTCAACTATCTAGTGATCAAAAAGCCTTTATCCTTTCAGAATTAACCCATCTTTATTAACCAACGTCGCTGCCGCCAACCTGGCGCGTTTATAGGAAATAGTTGCGTACCCGACTTAAGTAAACAAAGATGTTGCGCCGCATGGGCACGTTGACGCTGATAACCTTCTTCTAATATTTGCAAACAGTGGCCCCATGCAACGCCGGCACCCATGAAATATCGAACGCCTGCCTGATAGTGTTGATTATTCTCCGACCACCACTGATTCAGCTTTATAGCATCAGGCCATGGCAAATTTTCATCTTGATCCATTGCAACATCTTCATCTTCAGGATTCTCAGTTGGCCCAGATTCAAAGTTCTCCGGCACATCCCTTTCCAAATCAAGATAAGCGAGATCTAATCCTGTCATCAATGAGAAAGATTCTCCCGCTACCCGTGCAAACTTGTCATCTTCCATTTGCCGGATTAACCAAGGCAAATATTGTGCGTCACCTACAATACCCGCACCCTGAATTAATACTCGTTTATTGGCTGGGTTTTGAGCAACTGTCTTCAACAATTGCTGAGCCTCTAGCAAATCAAGTACCTTTAGCAAAAGCTGGAGAGCGCGTTCCTGAAAGTCATTGGGCAAATGCACAAAACTCTCCAAAGTTTTAAGCGCTTTATGTCGATCACCCAACAACACTGCCGACCATGCCGACCAAAAACGTGATGCTACGTCCTCATCTTGCAACCCATTAATACAAGCTGCGATCAAATCGGTTCGCCCCAATTCACCGGCTGCACGGAATGCACGGCTACGAAGCGCTGGATCAGGATTGCTCAACGATTGCGTCAATACAGCAGCTGGATCAACACGGTGCATAGCACAAGCCGCAATACCTACCAACTGCTTGAACGACTCAGTTGACGCCAATAATTTAGCGCCTGTACCCGCCAGATAATGCGATGAAACCCATCCAAAGGCCGAAATTAAACCGTGCCCCACTTCTGGCAGAGCTTCAGCCAATGCAAATAATTTATCTAACTGCTTTTCATCTTTTCTCTCAATTACTTGGACAGCTACCGCAAACAACTCACCTGCTCCAGCATCTCCCAATGCCGTTTCACACACGCTTAAACCATAATCACCGGCCACCGCCAACCCGTCTAAATGAGCAGCGACACGATCATCTAATTTAATCAGGTCTTTTAAATCATAATGCGGTTCATCGACAGCATTATTGCGCTGCAACCAAAGAAAAGCTGCCTCTTCAACATGTTGGTCAATGATATGAGGAATAACTGATAATGTTTGATTTGCCATTTTTACATTATTCTAAATTAATGCAGTCGGTTTAGATATTACATGCTATCGGCCACTGAAAACCATGAGGCCTTGCTCGACAACCATAACAAAGATTACTGGGATCAGTCTCAACAAATTGATTCACCCAATGCCAAAAATGTCATCGATTCTCGGAAAGAACTATCACATTACCCAACTTACTCTCCCATAGCGTTAAGAATTTCTGGCACAATTAATTCACACTCGTCGCATGAAAACCAGACGAATATCAGAAAGGTATATTTTGACGGAAATTTATTGAATATGGATACAGTATACAATCACAGAAAGATTAATCCCGTGACTTTTAACACATCGATTCATTGAAAAAACTGATCAACACGTTCAATAAAGGTTTTTTTAAACTCGTATGAACAGAATTGAGTTTATCGGAAAAATATTGCAATATCAGAGATGACACCTTTTCGCTATTTATATCTAGCAGATCAATCAAGTATGCCCCATTGATCTACCACATCATAGGCAAGCTGCATTCTGAGTCAATGTTCCGACGTTTTACCAATATCTGGCCTCTCATAGTGAACGAATTGTTCGACTCACAGCGACACCTACCGGTTGTTATGGGTTGCATCGAACGCCATAAAAGCAAAGGCAACGACAACGACAAGCAATACAACAACAGAAATAACATCCACAACTAGAGCTCATCTAAAGTTAAAATGATTCTCTTAACACGTTTATGTACGATAAAAGTTGATGTAGTTATCACAACAATTGCGAAACAGCAGCGTATGTTTTAGAATCTGGTGTAGTATTCGCATCGGAAAATAACCAACCCACTAAACTAATATCCGAGACAATTAACACACCCATCCAAAATTTCAAGTACGCAATCGTTTCTTTAGCAACGTCTAATCTTGACAAGTGAATGAGTATACCAACTAAGTATCCATAGCAAAATCTAAAAATTGGTGGCCCCTTCAGTTTATATTTAACATCTTATCTTTCAATCGAGTATGCCCCGAATGGCAGCAAGTTAAGGGATGAATTCACCCCCTTCACGCACAATGCAATGACGCCTTTCTGCTCTGACAGAGGCAAGCTAATGGGTGACACCTTTACTGGTACTGCTATCTTTGCTGCGGGCAACCTAAGAAGAGTTTTATTTTTTTGAGTCAGAATGAGTAACATCCCACGCCAAATAAGCAAACACCGCCGCAATCATAAAACCCATTAAAATCAGAATAATATCACCCATTACAATTCTCCTATTTCATCAATTATTCTTTTAACTTTTCGATATGCCACAACAACAAATATAATTGCAAATATAAAAATTAAACTTGTAGCAATCAATAAAGCCGCATCAGCATCTTTGTAATTTGCTGAAAACCACCCAGCAACACCAAAGATTACTGCGAATAACGCAAAAAATATCTTTTCCCAAAAACCTAATTCTGCTTTCTTCTTATCTAATTCACTCATATAACGTGATACTAAGTTTGTCAAACTCAAGAGTCAATTTATCACAAGAATTCTCATGCCGAATGAAAACAAAAATAAGATAAATTACAGCATCTTACTCATTATCTGTTTGCACTATGTAATGACACCTTTGTGCAATGGCTGGCATCTATTTATCTCTTTCTACCCACTCAACCAACTCGGAATAAACAGTCAATGCAGCATCTGCTGTCACCAAACGAGCAGGCATCGCCAATGCCTGGGCTACAAGCAAACGATCAAATGGGTCTGCATGATGTAATGGCAGGCACGCAACACCTGCAGCATGTTCGGAAGAAATGGGAATTTCCACGAAACCAGTCATCCTGGCTCCATCAGCTATTTGATTCGGCGAATAATGAAAATTAACTTTCCCCAATGCCGATTTGATAGCAATCTCCCAAATACTGGCCGCACTGAAACAGACCTCTGTTACGGAAGACTCAAGCTGTTCCCGCAGCAAACAAGGTAATCGCTCTGGCGTATCTAACGCCCAGAGTAAACTATGTGTATCAAGCAGTAAGCGCACGCTTAACGATTTTCAGAAGGTGGTTCAATTACGCTGTTCTCAAACAGCCCTATCACCTCATCGGATAAAGGCGCGTCAAAATCATCTGGCACATTCAATTTCCCCTTAAACATACCCAGATTTCTACGAGAAGGCTTGCTGAGCAGCGGCACTAATCTAGCCATAGGCTTACCAGCTTTAGCAATGATTATTTCCTCACCCGCCGCCGCTTGCTCAACAAAACGGGATAAATGTGTCTTGGCCTCGTGAATATTTATTATAGACATAACGGCATTCTCACATCATCAATATTAAAAACTAAGTTTAGTCTAGTCGGAATCTAAAATCAAGCCTATGTGTGCTTGCACTATGCAATGACTGCCCCCTCCACGACCATAAATAGTTTTTTACAATGTGAGGTTTATCACATACAGAAAAGGAGCGTTACGATATTATTATCACTCTAATTGTACTGAGAGACAAAACTTCGAAAGCACCGGGGTGAGTAGTTACGTCTTTGGGAGAATACTTGCAAATGATTAAGGCTATCATAATACTAATAAGCTATATATTTATAACTGGCTGCAGCAGTTCGCCTAGTTCTAATGTAAGCTCTGACGGCAGCAAGATTAAGACATCAATAACTACCGAAGAAGAAAGTTCTGTCACCGATGATGATATTATTTTTTTTGACTCGGAAATATTTGATGCAAAGTTGTCCCTAGCCTTGCGTAGCAACAAAGATGAAGTGGTCATTCGTATGTTAGAGCCATTTTCGGTTAACCAAATTCCAGAACGGTTTGATAAGTGGATATTTTCAGTTAAAAATTATGGCGGCGAAGTTGAATTAAAACCAGAAATTAGAACCAGGTTTTTTGGGGTCATTATTGGCCTAGCTATTGAAGCTTACAACTTAGCCAAGGAAGTTTTAATTTATCGAACAGCGAGTAATTATAATCTTGTGGTTTACTATACCCAAGGTAAAGGAACAATACCCAGAGCCGTATTTGTCAAAAAAACAAATAATCAGAAGAAATAAGTGTCAGGCCCAAAATTCAAATATAATCCTAATTGTTCTCAACTATTCCCTTTCAATTTGTCGCACGGCTCTGCTGACCGTCACATAATGCACTCCAAAATATTTTCCGATTTCAGCCATCGAATATGCACCAGATAGGTATGCACATGCCATCGCTTCATTTCTACTTGGGTGATTTTGTTTATATTCATCTAATGACAAAGCTAAGACTCGTCTATGCGCTTTTGAGATTTCCCGCAATGCTTCAGGCTTTTTGTTCAGCTTGTATTGCCCTACGAAATCATCATCGCCCAGTAACAGTTGATGTCGTGTTTGATCCAACGGACTAGGCAAACCCTTTCCATCCATAACAAATTTAACGTAGGCTCGGATGGCTGATTTACGTTGCTTGCCAAACTGACCAAGTAACCAATCAACATCCAACCATTCTGGGTCACTTACTACATTAATCGTTGCCAAGTAACTACTCCAGGGCCAATCCTCCAGCTTCTTCACCATATCAACACGTAGCGGATTTAACACCACGTATCTTGTCAGTTCAAGCAGATAATTTTCTTTCTGTATCAGGATTGCTTTATAGCGACCTTGATATAGGTGTCCAGACAAACCATGGCGACGATTAAAGTGTTGCGTATAAAGACCATTTAACTGTCGCATGCCTTTGGATAAGTTTCCGTCCACTGTCTCTACCAAAAAATGATAATGATTGGTCATCTGACAATAAGCATGAATCACCCAATTATAACGACTACAAACATGACCTAATACTCGCAACCATTCTTCTCGATCATCATCATCCAGGTAAATATCTTCACGCCTGTCTCCCCTGGAAGTGACATGGTAAAGCGCACCTGCGTATTCTAGTCTTAAAGGTCTTGTCATGGCCGGAGTTTAACATAACAATGTGTTAATGTTAGACCTGACACTTTTGTGCTTTTAGAACCTGGTTTCATTATTGCTTTATGGGAAAAATATATGGATGTCCTTTATATTGCTGCGTTCACTGAAATGTTGGAATGTTGGAATGTTGGAATATTAGACCTGAACATCCCGCTAGAATTTTCAAGTATTTTTTTCATTATCTTGCCGAATTTCGTATATGCGATTTTGTTTAAGTATTCTAAATATAATGCGGCAAAGTTGCCGACCAAGTGACCGAATAGCTTGATTGTGCGAT
>JAJFJH010000275.1 GCA_021774155.1 Nitrosomonas sp. | reverse complement strand
AATGACCGTATTGATCGCATTCAGAACCCGCGACCAGCAGAAGAACAGGCGAAAACACCAAACGACGAAACATTAGTCGCTGAAGCACCACCCACGCCAGATATGAAGGTATCGCCTAGCGCAAAAAGTACAGAAGAAATCCTTGATACGCCAACACAGAAACCACTACTGCGTGTCAATGCTGAGCTAATCGATCATTTGGTCAATGAATCAGGCGAAATGAGTATTGCACGCTCCAAGGTTGAAGCACAGCTCTATAACTTCAAAGAATCATTACAAGATTTGAACGAAAGCGTTGAACGTTTACGCGGTCAATTACGTGAAGTTGAAATTCAAGCGGAAACCCAAATGAAGTCGCAAACTCAGGAAGGCGATCCAACCTTTGATCCGCTAGAGTTTGATCAATTCACACGCTTCCAAGAACTCACTCGCTTAATGGCTGAGAGTGTTGATGATGTCGTCACGGTACAACAAAGCCTACAAGCAACCCATAGCGCAGCAGAAGAAGCCGTCACTCAACAATCGCGCATGAATCGTCAGCTACAGCAAGAACTCATACGCATCCGTAACGTTCCATTTGGCAGCGCAACTGAGCATTTCTACGGCATCATCCGACAAACTGCCAACGATCTAAACAAAAAAGTTAACCTAGACATCCAAGGTGATGACATCGAAATAGACCGCAGTGTCTTGGATCGAATAAACTCACCGCTGGAACATTTATTACGCAATGCCGTCGCACATGGCATTGAAGAACCCACGCAACGACTGCAACTTGACAAACCAGAAATTGGTGAAGTCGCCATCAAGCTTAAGCAAGAAGGCAATGAAGTTATCATTACGCTGAGTGACGATGGCAACGGGTTGGATACGACACGTATTCGCGAAGAAGCTGTTCGTTTAGGGCTGATTCAAGATGATGAGACACTGGATAAAGACCAGCTCATGGCGCTCATTTTTTCCCATGGCCTATCCACCAACAAAGAAGTCACCAGTATTTCCGGGCGTGGCATTGGCATGGACGTGGTTAAAAATGAGATCACCGCACTTGGCGGTCGCATTGAGATCCAGTCTGAAGCCAACAAAGGCACAACATTCATTATTTACTTACCGCTGACCTTGGCGGTGGCACAAACAGTCATGGTGCATGCTGGAAAAAACACCTACGCCGTGCGCGCCGTTACCGTAGAACATATTTATGAACTCGACACGGACGCACTGAACACGGCTTATGAGAATCATCAAATTACGTTTAACGAAAAAAATTACCCTTTAGTTTACCTACCGCACTTACTCGGCGAAACGCAGCAAGTGCCTGATATAAAGCGACACAATCGACTGTTGTTGCTACATAGTGGCACATTACGCTTGGCGATTCATGTCGATGAATTACTCGGCAATAGCGAAGTCGTCGTCAAAAATATTGGCCCACAACTCTCCCAAGCACCAGGCGTTGAAGGTGCTGCCATCATGGGAGACGGCGAAATCATACTCATCATCAACCCCGTCAAACTGATGCAACGCGAGGAAGCCCAAGAAATATTTACGACACCTCCTGTTTCTGCATCCCCCCCTCAACAAGAAGTGACAACAAGGCCAACAATCATGGTGGTCGATGACTCATTAACTGTCAGGAAAGTAACCAGCCGTCTACTAGAACGTGAAGGCTGCGAAGTCCTCATCGCAAAAGAAGGCTTAAGTGCCATCAAATTACTGCAAGATGTCATTCCTGATGTGATGCTGGTTGACCTAGAAATGCCGCAGATGAATGGCTTTGAGTTAATTAGAAACGTGAGGAACAACCCTAAAACAGCACAGATACCCATCATCATCATTTCATCCCGCACCGCAGACAAACACCGTAAGATGGCAGATGAACTAGGCGTCAATGTCTTTCTTGGCAAACCTTATAATGAGAAAGATTTACTTGAGCATATTGCTCAGCTTATTAAAAATTAGCGCAAAAGATTGACATATACTCCAAAGTTATAAAGTCGGGCAATTGGTTTTTCTGGCTTTCGCTGACTGGCAGGCAGCAGCATTCTCACCAAAAGCACTGTATAGACTATGCTTTGTCAGTAAGGAATGTTCAACGCCTAAAGCATTAAAGCATAAGCGTGTAATTCACACTAAAATTGTTCGCAGGCTGCCCCTCATTTGCTCAGATAAAACTGAGAATCTTCTTCTCTGGCAAATATAACGCTCCGACTATTACCACGCTGTATAACATGCCACGAATGTCCGGGAATATCAAAACGTGGCAGTCGAGCCATATTTTATCCTGCAAATTTACTTGACCAGACCTAGTCTCTCCAGTCTCAACATTACCATAATAATTTGAATATAAAGAACTAATATCAACTTTAATTTAAATCTGCGACAATTTGTCACATTGCTATTTGAGAATAAGTATTATTTAATCATGTCGCCTTCAATGGTTTAAAGGGCGTCAGTATTAAATGGCGTCAGTAATTTTTAATCAAAAAAAACTTATAATAAGGAGTAGTAAAATGTTAAAAGGTACTTTGTTGTCCTCGTTTAAACTTTCCGCACTTACTGTCGCACTAGCTTTCCCTATCGTCGCACAAGCTCATACCTCATACGGTGGTACTGCTCGCGACTTTGGCAGCTTCAGCAGCGCTGGTGGCTCTGCAACCATTTCTAACCAAGCCGTTTCCGGCAACTTCGGCTGGGCAGATGGCGCAGACGCCGATTGGGGTGATGCACACCGTATCCGTGCTTTCAAGCTGTCACTCACTGACACCGCGAATGTACAGCTGAGCGCTCAGGCCAATCCGACTGCAACTGAATCATCCGTTGGAGGTTTGCTGCCCGGTTTCTCAATTTACTCAGGTCTACTCCATGAAGCACCTGCCGGAGCTGACTATGATACCGCTATTGTAACTACAGAATGGCTGGCTAACAATGGCCCCGTCGGCGCCGAAGGTGCATTAAATTCGTTGGGTAACCTTACCATAGGTAACGATGACGGTGACTTAAGTCACCTAACTTTCCAAGGCTATGCCTTCGACGGCCCTTCTTCTGTTGACTATGGCGCTGGTACCATTAACGGTGACGGCACAGTGGACGGCTTTGTTAGCGATTCTTTCACTTTAAGTGCAGGTGACTATACCATTCTCGTGGGTGGCGCAGATTATGCCGCACAAGGTCCAGCACCCTGGGACGCTTATGGTCTGGAAGCATCTGTCGTTATTTCGGCAGTTCCTGAGCCAGAAACGTACGGTATGTTACTGATCGGTCTGGGTCTGGTCGGTTTTGCCGCGCGTCGACGCCTAGCCCAGGATAGACCAAACCAAGGACTAGGATTAAACTACGCCTAATCGGTCTTTTCCATGTGTTGCCGCGGTTTCTCTGCAAAGATAGGGTGCGTTACTAAGCACAAATTCTGCAAACAGATTGGACCGCTGAAAGATCGGTACCGGCTGGGTACTGATCGTGTGAAGTATAGGTGATAAACCGCGGCGACATACCTGCACTTAAGGGGCCACAGGGAAGGGCACTAAGTTAAGCTACTTTAGCATTGTATCTGCCTCTGTGTTTTATCTCTTGCATTTCATGCCTTGGAACGGTTAACAATTGAAATGCTTTGGGCCTTCGTTTCACTGCTCTAGCCTGAACATTGCACCAGTACATTAAATTTCAGCTTGTAACTCTTATGGTTGTTGATCTTTGGGAAATTGAGTCAATGCACAGTTTATACCCAAGACTTCACTTGCTGGTTTTAACTTGCTCTGATCTGAATTGAACGCACATACTCGCTACACCGCAGAATAACTGCGTCTCCGGTCACGAGTACGTTCAGTTCAAAACAGCTCGGCGTTTAAATTCCAGAGACTGGTGCAATATTGGGACTAGCAGTGTTACACGAGGGTGCTTTAAAAACCTAGACTTCATCCCAACTGATGTTTTGCGAAAAAAGTTTCTTGCTTACAGATCAAGTAGGCGGAGCACTAGACGTAACATTTAAGACTATGTATTCTTGTCATTAATAAAGATCATACGATCCTCTTCTGTAGCACTATCCTTGCACTCCCCTCTTATCTGTGATCTCCCTCTTACAAAATAATTATCTAATTCTATATAGCTTTCGCGGCAATAGCCTGTTTCATCAAGTTTTGTTTTTAGCTTTTCATAAACAACTTCCTTCCTACGCTTCATCATAACCTCACGATTAGATTTAGCGTCACCATCACCCTTTCCACCACCTCTCACGCCACCACCCATGCCGCCGCCTCCCACACCGCCGCCTCCCATGCCGCCGCCTCCCATGCCGCCGCGCTGAAATGGTTTAATGCAACAGGACACTTCTAGAGGCAGATTTATAATGTCATTAGAGGTGAATATGAATACACAAACAAAACGAGTGAATCCGAAATATACACTTGAATTTAAACAAGATGCGGCAAGGTTAGTTAATG
>JAJFJH010000274.1 GCA_021774155.1 Nitrosomonas sp. | reverse complement strand
AAGACGGGGAGGCAGTTTTGACTGGCCACCTCCGAAAGAGAATTATGTTTATGGCGCTCTTGCCGGGGTTCTGGTGCAGGCCGTACTTTTCGACCGCCTGGGATATGACGTTTGGAACTGGCAGGATAAGGCTATTCTGAGGGCCTTTAAGTGGTTGCACGAACAGGCTGATTTTCCGGCTACCGGCGATGACGAATGGCAGGTGCATCTGGTTAACTTTTACTATGGTACTGACTTTCCTGCCGTGATTCCGGCAAAGCCGGGCAAGAATCTCGGCTGGACGGATTGGACCCATCAGGTTCTGCCAAAGAAGTAAGCGTAGCGGTTGACCCGTTGCGCGTGAATTGACCAAGATACAAGAAGAATGATATCGATAGCTCTCATTGGTGCGGACGGTTCAGGGAAGACAACGGTGTCCAACATGTTGTTAGAGTCCTACCCGCGCCCGATAAAATACCTTTACATGGGTATAAACATTGAGTCGAGCAATATTGCACTTCCGACGTCGAGATTGATCGAATCCGTCAAAGCACGCAAGCGCGAAAACGGCGGCGCCTCTGGTTCGGCGGCCACGTCCCTGCACGACCGCGAAGCCGTACTCAAGAAAGGCACTCTAAAAAATATCTGGCTATTCGTGCGTTTGGCGAATCGTCTTGCCGAAGAGTGGTATCGTCAACTGATGTCATGGATCTACAGGAAAAGAGGCTTTATCGTCCTGTATGACCGCCATTTCCTGTTTGATTTTGAAAAGAACGGAAAGCACCAGTTGCCGCTGGCGGAGAAAATCCACAGATGGTGCCTGCACCAGTTTTATCCTGAACCCGATTTGGTAATATTCTTAAACGCTCCTCCCGAGGTTCTGTTCGCGCGAAAGGGGGAAGCCACCCTGGAGTATCTGAGTGAGCGCAGAGACGCCTATCTGGCGCAGGGGGAGTTGTCAAGAAACTTTGAGCAGGTGGATGCAACGCAGCCGGTTGCCCAAGTATACGCCACGATTTGTCAAAAGATTGAGACGTGCTATAAGGAGAAGGATGCCTGATCAGCGACAGAAAATGAACACCGGGAGCCCCGGGACGCCCAAAATAGCATACATCATGTCGAGGTTCCCGAAATTGACAGAGACTTTCATTTTGTATGAAATGCTGGCCATTCGCAACTTGGGTGTCCAGGTCGAAATCTATCCGCTGATCCGGGAACGACAGCCGGTGGCGCACAAAGAAGCCGCTGAACTGACTTCGGAAGCGCATTTCTACCCGGCCTTTTCTCTCAACATCCTGAAGGCGCACTGGCACTACCTAAAATGTTGCCCGAAGAAGTATCTCGCCACTATGTTCGAGATTTTCAAAGGCACTTTCGGAAGTTTAAACTTCTTTCTCGGGGCTCTGGGTCTCTACCCGAAGAGTGTGCGGTTCGCTTACGACATGGCAAGGACCGGCGTCACGCACGTGCATGCGCACTTCGCTACGCACCCGGCTGTGGCGGCCTTGATCATAAATCGCCTGACCGACATTCCCTTTAGTTTCACGGCGCATGGCTCGGATCTGCACAAGGAGCGCAGAATGCTGGACAAGAAAATCTCTGCTTCCGCATTTGCGGCAGCAATATCCTCTTATAATAGAAGAATCATGATTGAGGAGTGCCAGGGCGGTTGTGGTGAAAAAATCCATGTCGTCCACTGCGGTGTTGAACCGGAAGTTTTTTCATACAGCCCGCACAGGGACAACACCACCTTCCAGATATTATGCGTAGGCTCATTCGAAGAGGTGAAGGGGCACAGATACCTTGTTGATGCATGCAAATCTCTGGCTGAGCGCGGATATGATTTTGAGTGCCACTTCATCGGTGAAGGTCCGCAACGACTGCTGATAGAGAAGCAGATTGCAGAATCCGGTATTGCGCCACGCTTTCACGTGCATGGTGGTTTACCCCGCGACCGGGTTTTGCAGTTTTTACACCAGGTGGATGTCAAGGTCCTGGCAAGTGTGAAAACCGCCGAGGGCAAGCGGGAAGGCATCCCCGTAGTTTTGATGGAAGCTATGGCATGTGGCGTTCCGGTTGTGGCGAGCCGGATTTCCGGTATCCCGGAGCTGGTTGAGGATGGAGTTTCCGGTCTTTTGAGCCCACCTGGCGACTCTGCAGCTTTGAGCGAAAGGTTGCAGCAGCTCTATTGCGACATCGACCTGCGTCACCGATTGGCGGAGAATGCACGCCGGAAGATAGAAAGTGACTTCAATCTGGAATTGAATGCCCGGCGCTTGCTGGGATTGATCACATCGCCGTCAGGCACAAAAGTATCCAGGCCGGCGGACAATTCAGGCCGCAGGATACCGGCTTCCCCCGATATTTCGTTAACCTCCTGATACCTCTGAGTTTTTTGCCAGTTTGTTTCCGCAATACTGCTGTTGCGCGAGTAATAAACAGATTAATAAGCTTGGGAACCAAATCGGCTAAGGCGCATCACTTCGAGGAGGAGATGCTATAGCCCACGGCAATGAATTGCCCGTCTCCCGACTGCACTACAATTTCGACTGGGAAAGGAACTACAGTTGCTCATCATAGCGACTTTTTTGGGTATTGTGGGGATGTCTCATAGGTAGTAGTTTTCCTGACCCGGAGTTGAGAGTTGTCTGGCGCCGGCTGGCGGCGTTAGGCCATGATATCGGGGCAAACTTCTTCAGACACAACTACGGAACGGCGGCAACAAGACGCGGAAGGAGCACACTTTGGCTTTTCAGATACGGTTGATGAAGGGATTCATCCCTGTTACAAGAATTTGGCAGCTGCATTGTTTCTCACAAAGATCTATCCACCTCTTAATTTTCACCTCTATTCTTTTTTTGGTATTTGCACCAGTTGCTGTCCAGGCTCAGTCGGTCCCTCTGGAAGAAGGGTACCGGGATTTTTCTTACCCGTCTGGAACCGGCTCGAATTCCGAGGTAACCGCCGAGAAACCCGAAAATAAATTGTGGCATGCTGATGGCACCTGGTGGGCGTGCATGTGGAGTACTGCGGGAGATGCCTATCACATATATCGTTTGGACTTGCCTACGCAAACCTGGCTGGATACCGGAACGGAAATGGATCCCCGTTCCAGTACAAAAGGGGACGCCTTTTGGGATGGGCAGAAACTTTATTTTGTTTCACATGTTTGGACGGGCAGCGGCGCTAATGGCCAGAGCTCAGCAAACAGTGGTCGCTTGTTCAGGTACACCTACGATTTCACCACACAAACTTACACCCTGGATGCCGGCTTTCCGGTCGATGTCAATGATGCAAAGTCCGAGAGCCTTACCATCACCAAGGATACCACCGGGCAACTCTGGGTTACCTGGGTCGCAGACAAGAAGGTCATGGTCAGTCATAGTGTTAATGGCGATGATACCAACTGGGCGACTCCTTTTCAATTACCTACAGGTAGTTCGGCGACTGTCAGCGCTGATGACCTTTCCACCATCACATGTGTGGGCAACCAGATTGCAATAATGTGGAGTAATCAAAGTGGCTCAAAAGGCATGTTCATGGGCGTCCACAACGACGGCCAACCCGAGCAGACCTGGCAGGCGGGGCCAATTTACACCGTGTCTCAAGATGACCACATTAGCATGACCTCTATGACGTGCGAGACTTCAGGTAGCATTGTTGCCGCGATTAAAACATCCAAATCCTCAGAGTTGATTGTCTTACTGGTGTCGACGCCGGGTGCTGATCCTTCGCTGCAGTCCAGTTGGACCAGTCACGTCGTCTACAACAGCAGCGCCGATAGTCCGACCCGGCCCAACCTGCTAGTCGATGTGACCAACCGCGAGTATTATGTTTTTACCCGCAACAAATATGGTGGTACCAAGCAGGCCATCTATTATAAGAAGACATCGATGGACAACATCAGTTTTCCATCCGGGATTGGGACGCCGTTCATAAAAAGTTCCAGCGACACCAAGCTGAATGACGCGACAACGACCGGGCAAGTGCTGACCGGCACCACCGATCTTGTTGTGATGGCAAGCGACAAGGGCCAGAAGCGGTATTATCACAATTACCTGGATCTGCCCGGCGGGAATGTGCCGGATATAACCGCGATGCCAAGCTCGCACGACTATGGTAATGTCGGCTTGTCGAGTACCGTTTCTCAGGTTTTTGAGATCAGAAATGATGGCACAGTTGACTTAAACGTCACATCCACAACACTACAGGGAGTGGACGCTGCCGATTTTGCCGTGACCAGCGGCGGTGGGGCCTTTCTCCTGACTTCAGGGATGACTCGCAACATCACCGTTGACTTCACCCCTGTAACGTTGGGAGGCAAGAGTGCAAGTTTGAGCATTGCCAGCGATGATCCGGACGAGAATCCTCTTGATATTCAACTCACAGGTTCCGGCGTGGTCAATGAGCCGGATATTGTGGTTACTCCTGCTTCGCACAATTATGGCGATGTAACCATCGCGACCAGTTTGTCGCAGTCATTCGAAGTTAGAAATGACGGGGCCCAGAATCTGGTAGTTACCGGCGCAGCATTGACCGGACTTGATGTCGCGGAGTTTTCCATTTTGACCGGAGCCGGCGGTTTTACTGTAACGCCAGGTGCCACCGATACCGTAGAGGTAAGCTTTGCTCCAGTCACCGTTGGCCCGAAAACCGCGGCTCTGGAAATCAGCAGCAATGATCCGGATTTAAGCCTGCTTCAGGTTGCACTCACCGGTAGCGGGACGCTTGGTCCCACTCCCGATATAGCGGTCAATCCCGCGTCACATGACTTTGGCAATCTGTTCGAGGGCACCAGCTCTACTCACACGCTGTGGGTTCGTAACGATGGTCAGGCGAACCTCGACGTAAGCGCAACCACCATTGCTGGTGTCGATGCGTTTGAATTTAGTGTGTTTTCGGGGGGCGCGCCTTTTTCAGTACTGCCCGGTGATAGCCACGACGTAGTGCTTGAGTTTAGCCCCGGTTCCGTCGGTTTGAAGAACGCCATACTCTCCATTGCGAGCAATGATGCGGACGAGAACCCATTTGACGTGCCATTGAGCGGTACCGGGGAAGCGATTCCGCCGGGCAGTGGCCAGGTGGTGTTTGAAGAGGCAACCTCCGGCGGCTCAGCCGGTTCAATGACCGTTTCGACTTCAACCAATGTGACCGCTGTACCCGGACACTTGTATCTGGCCGCCGTTTCCAGCAAACCGAATACCACGGTGAACAGTGTGTCGGGGATGGGCCTGAACTGGAGTGAGGTTGAGTTGCAATGCTCCGGGCGAAGACAGACGGGTGTGCGCGTCTGGATGGCTACCGGCACACCGACCGGAAATGATATCGTTACGGCTAATCTAGCCAGTTCACCCAATAATACTGTACTTATTGTCACCAGGTACTCCGGAGCCGACTTGCTCACGCCGATCGGCAATATCGTTTCCGGTAATAGCAATGGTCTGCTCGGAGCCTGCGAGAACGGTGTAGACGGTGATTCATATAGTTTCAATATCAGTACGTCTACCAGTGGCTCGCACGTTTATGGTGCGGCTGCAATGCGAAATCACAGCCACACACCTGGCCCCGATTATGTTGAACTGATCGAGTCCCTCCAGGGCGGTGGCGGCGGTGCCGCAAGTCTTGCCATCGTCGATCGCGAGGTTTTGATCCCTGCAACCGTTGCTCTTGAGGGCACTTTTGATAGCACCGTCGACTGGGCAGTCGTCGGCGTCGAGATCCGTGCCGCACCGAGCGGGCCGTCGCCCGACATCACCGTGACCCCTGCTGGCCACAGCTACGGCGACGTCGAGTTAGGCGCCAGTGGCATCAAGAAGTTCGGGATTCGCAACGACGGCACTGCGGATTTAAACATCACGAGTACGACTTTGACGGGCGTTGATGCGGCG
>JAJFJH010000273.1 GCA_021774155.1 Nitrosomonas sp. | reverse complement strand
ACATACAACATCGTCCCATCTTCCAGTATTGCAGAGACCTGTGTTTCAGTTCCAAGATCTATACTGTTTATTGGCCCTATAGGCTGCGGCATCGGATAGGGGAGCCAATGTAGTCGATATCCATCAGAATTATCTACTGGTGACCAACTAACATTAACCTGTTGACCCTCTACAGAATAAATAACAACGGGTGCCGCCGGTGGCGCGGCCAACACATTTGCGCAAAATGTAAATATAAAAAAACTGGGTAAAAAATAATATTTCATAATTGGAGGATTGGATAAAAGAACAGCCGCTTGTAGTTTGTGGATTCTGTTTCTGTTGTAAAGACCGAAAGTGTCACATTAGTTAATATCAGCTTTAAGCCTTGTTTTATTTTTAATTTGATGCGGATGAGAATATGTATTATTATCATTCTCATTATACTATTAAAATAGCAACAGTAGTACTACTGTCGTTAATAATTTTGGAATACTCTCTCTTTGCTGGAGGCATAGCATGGCAGTTGCAGTTATAAATCGACCGAACATCGGTTCATCCGGATCAATTGAAATTATTGGCGATATCGAATTTATAGGATTCGGCTCTGGCGGATTCGGTGACGATGACTTTCTTTTCTTCGGCGATGAGGTGGACAATATTATCCAAGCCGGTTTTGGCAATGACGGGCTCGCAGGTGGAGATGGTAACGATATATTACAAGGCGGAGCCGGGAATGATACGCTTGATGGCGACGCCGGCAATGACGATCTGGATGGGCAAAGTGGTACCGACAAATTATTTGGCGGTTTAGGTAATGATATCCTGCGTGCTGGCGGGGGCCATGATCAACTGCATGGCGACCTTGGCAATGACACCTTTGGTTTTTATGATTCTGGATTTTTCCGGGTACTTGATTTTACGCCTGGGGAGGATCGATTATTTTTTGATGCTACATCATTAGGCATCAACAGCTATGATGAGCTCGTTTCATTTGTAACCGCTACAAGTGAAAGCGAAAAAAGTCTAAAGGTTGAGTTTGGCCCGAATGCCTGGATTGATTTTGTCGGTGTTCAACTCATTGATATATCACCCGACATGATAGTTTTTGAAATCTAATAATTTAGAACACCTCAATAAAGCCTGCTGTGCGGCCATCTGGCTGATTCACTGCAGGTCCTCGAATATCCCTTGAACGAATCTTGATCCTATTCTAGATACCATCTAAGTAAGGGTTTAGATAAAAAGCGAGTGGATACATTTTTTGCAAAGAAATTATTGTGCTTTTAATAAATCTGTTAAGCACATAAATATTAACTATAAATTGGAATATAACTACTATGAAGAATCAAATTAAACTCATGGCTATTGGTGTTGGCATGTTCTTGACAGCATTTGCATGGGCAGAACCACCAACGACACCAACGTTATATGTTTCCCCAAATGGACCACAAGTTTATTTTTATTGGGATGAGGTGCCTGGCGCTGAAAATTATACTATTCTTGCATCTGACCTTGCTAGTGGTGCTCTTTTTGGTGAATTTGATATGGGCAACTCAAACCGAATCAGTACGGCGCTGCCAGCAGGAAGCAGTTTCTTTGTTTCTGTCCGTGCGGAAAATACGGATGGCTCTAGCGCCTATTCAATTCCACGTCGACTCTTCGTTTCGACTGATGCCGGTACGCCTACCATAGAACAGGTGATTCAAAACTATGCTGGCAATGTGATCTACAACACCTATCGTGATTTGGCGGATCGTGCAGAAAAACTCAATACTGCGGTAGTCAAGTTACGGTTTGAAACAAATAACATTAATCTTTCGACAGCTCAACAACAGTGGGTTAATACGCGACGTCCATGGGAGCAATCAGAAGCGTTTTTATTCGGCCCGGTTGACACCGAGGGATTAGACCCAGCGATGGATAGCTGGCCTGTAAATTCGACTGATTTACAAAATTTACTGGATAGTGATACAGAATTAACCACTGAAACAGCGAGTGCATTTAGTGATGATTTGAAAGGTTTCCATGTCATAGAATTTTTGTTATTTGGAACAGATGGTAATAAGACAAGCGCGGAATTCACAGAAAGAGAATTAATGTACTTAGGCGCAGTGGCAAATGTATTGGCTAGTGATACCGAAAGATTGGCGCAAGGCTGGAACCCAAATGATGGGAATTTTCTTGCGGAATTTTCTCAAGCGGGCAATGGTAGTACAACATACACGAGTCAAACTGCAGCACTTCAAGAAATGATTGAGGGCATGATTGGCATTGCTGGTGAATTAGCCAGTGTGAAACTTGAGGATCCAACAAGACTAAGAGATGCTACATTGGTTGAATCACAATTTAGCTTTAATTCACGCGCCGATTTTATGGATAATGTCCGGTCAATTCGGAATGTCTATACTGGAAATTATTTATTGTCTGAAGGGCCCGGTTTAAATGCTTTGGTCAAGTCAGTTAACCCAGCTTTGGATGACACAATCAATAGCCAGATTGAAACAGCTATTGCAGCGATTAATGCGATTCCTCAACCATTTGCCGAAGCAATTTTGTCAAGTCCCGCCGATGTGCAAACAGCTGTAGACGCAGTAAACGCGCTTCTAGTAACATTGTCGAATCAATTGGCACCTTTAGCAGAATGACCAATTGAGGACCCGAATTTCCCATTAAAAAGGTTTAATGGGAAATTCCAAATGAAGATTTTTACCCGAAAGTTTCTTAATTAGAGCTTACTCAGAAAGTAGCATTGCATATATCTCGTAAAAAAATAAATCATTAACTGATTGATTTATTATATCTTTATTAATCTAGATTAGAAGGTTACTAAAAATTAGTTCATATTTAGATAATTTTGTTTGA
>JAJFJH010000272.1 GCA_021774155.1 Nitrosomonas sp. | reverse complement strand
GGTGAAATTTCATCTGTTGAAATATTATCACCCACTTTCAGTAACACTGGCATTGAAAACTGATCGGGTAATTTGTCTGTTTTTGGTAATGATACGATATTAGGCCCTTTAATTAATGGGACTTGCTTTGCCTTATCTTTTGCTAGTGGTTCTCCAATGCATTCGCTATTACGGATTCTGTTTTTGGGCAATATAATTTTAGGATATGGCATACCCAACTCGCGTGGATCAGTGATCACACCCATTAAAGCAGAAGCAGTCGCCGTTTCTGGGCTACATAAAAATACGCTATCTTCTTTGGTGCCAGAACGACCAGGAAAATTACGAGGGACCGTGCGTAAACTGTTTCGACCTGTTGCGGGTGCTTGTCCCATGCCAATACAACCATTGCACCCTGCTTGGTGAATACGCGCACCCGCATGAATTAATTGAGCAAGATAACCGTCTCTGGTTAATTCTTCCAAAATATTACGAGAAGATGGGTTAATATCAAATGAAACACCCATGTTGACCTGTCTACCTTTGACCATTTCAGCGCACACCGCATAATCACGATACCCAGGATTCGCAGAAGAGCCAATATACGCTTGATAAATGGGTTTTCCTGCCACATCACTAACAGGCACCACATTACCAGGGCTTGTTGGGCAGGCAATTAACGGTATTAATTCAGACAAATTGATTTCATCATGGCGATCATAGCTTGTATCATCTGCAATAAGCGCTTCCCAATCATCACCACGCCCTTGGCTTTCTAAAAATATTTTTGTGATCTCATCTGAAGGAAAAACAGTAGTCGTCGCCCCTAATTCTGCACCCATATTCGCAATCACATGTCTATCCATGGCGCTAAGATGTTTGAGTCCAGGGCCATAATATTCAATCACACAACCGACTCCCCCTTTCACATCATGGCGTCGTAGCATTTCCAAAATAACGTCTTTCGCGCTGACCCAGTCAGGTAACTCACCAGTTAATTTTACTCCCCACACTTTTGGCATGTTGAGATAAAGTGGATAACCTGCAACAGCCATTGCCACTTCGAGCCCACCTGCACCCATTGCTAACATACCAAGCGCTCCAGCAGCTGGTGTGTGGCTATCAGATCCCACCATGGTCAGGCCAGGTTTGCCAAAGCTTTGCATATGAACAGGATGACTCACACCATTACCAGGGCGACTAAAATGCAGGCCAAATCGAGCTGCCGCACTTTGTAAAAATAAATGATCATCTGGGTTTTTAAAGTCCTCTTGAATGAGATTATGATCCACATACTGTACGGAGATTTGCGTTTTTCGATAATCCAAATCCATTGCTTCTAGCTCTAGCATCACCAATGTGCCTGTGGCGTCCTGCGTGAGCGTTTGATCAATTTGGAGAGCAATTTCTTCACCTGGCACCATATTGCCTTCTAACAAATGGCTGTGAATCAGCTTCTGAGTAACATTCATAGACACATCCTGTTGAACTAAAAATCCTAATAACTATGATTGCATTATGGTCAATTTTTGTGAAGGCATTTTTGGTGGAAATACCTATAGCTGAAAAAGAGTTTCATTTTAAGAAGCTTGGGTGATGCTCCTAACATAGCCCAGCATATTCATTTTTTGAACGATCCAACAAAAACATGCTAATTTTGGTAACTTGTTTCTGAAATACCGTATTTTTCCACGGGGTTGCTCACAGGAGTTATTTGCTACTTTTTACTTCAATCAAATTAAACGATCCGTCCGAATTACATTTTCCCGCCCCAAGAATAAATTTTTCAATGAGGTCATCTTCATAGATATCCAAAGAATCCATACGCACATGCAATTAGTACCATTTTTGATGCGTAATCATTAACACTCACCTATTAAATCAACTCTATTTGATAACCATTTGGGTCTTTAATAAATGCAATCACCGTGGTGCCTCCCTTGACAGGACCTGGTTTTCGCGTCACCACACCGCCCTGAGCTTCTATTCGCTCACACGCTTTGTAGATATCATCTACTTTAAAACACAAATGTCCAAAAGCATCGCCGTGCTGGTAGGATGATTTCCCCCAGTTGTATGTCAGTTCAATCAAAGTTTCTGAGTTTAAGTCATCAGCGTATCCCAAAAACGCAAGCGTGTATTGATACTCTGGGTTTTCAGTCCTTTTCTGTAACTTCAAATCAAATATTTTTGTGTAAAAATCTATAGATTCTTGGAGGTCGTTGACCCGAATCATAACATGTGCAAAACGCATAAAAACCTCATATTAACGTGCAGACACCTTGTGCCATTTTTATTCAATTTAACAGAAATAGTTGATTGATGCTCGAGGAAATGTGCTTCGCACTTTCACCATCTCACCCACAAGGCTTGTGAATTAAGTCAAAATTTAACCTGGACCACAAAAACCGTAAAATTCTTGCTACACCCTGCTACATGCGTTATGGTTTTTCAAAATTCAAGTTTGTAAAGTATAAGGGAAGCATAAATTGGACACTATTTCACCAGGAACAAATAATGCGATCTCTTCAAATGATTCACAATGGGAAATACCAAACATATTTTGTGAAAATATTTCAGATTCCGAACATTACCCAGCCGACGCATTACCATCAATAATCCAAAAAGCGGTTACCTCCTATCAAAAATATGGGCAACAACCATTGCCGTTAATTGCATGTAGCGCACTTGCCAATGTGTCACTAGCCTGCCAAACACTTGGCAATGTCGCCAGAGATAAATATCTTACCAGCCCAGTGTCACTATTCTTTTTGTCCGTGGCTAATAGCGGTGAAAGAAAAAGCCAAAGTGATTACACCTTCAGCAAAGCCATTCGACAGTGGCAATTGGATATCTGTGAACAACTAGAGCCTGAAATCAACTCCGCACAAACACTACACAACGTATGGTCAGCTGAAAAGAAGGGCATATTGGGTCAAATTCGTCGCAATACCCTGATTGACCAACCAACAGCATCACTGCAATATGATCTACACCAACACATTGCCAATGAACCAACTATTCCAATAGCACCCGTCTTGTTTTTTGAAGACACAACACAAGAAGCACTCGCATCACATATTTCCAGCGGATGGCCAAGCACATCTTTATGGTCAGATGAAGGTGCATTGGTTATTGGCGGCCATAGCATGCAAACAAGCAGCACCAAATTTATCGCGCTTCTCAATAGACTGTGGGATGGAAAACCATTTACTGCACACAGAAAAACAAGCAAAAGCTTTACAGTTGCTAATCGTAGATTAACCATTAGCCTAATGATGCAGCCTATTATATTAGAACAAATGCTTGCTAAAAATGGCGGCATCAGTCGACAAAGTGGTTTTTTAGCCAGAAGCCTAATCGCCTATCCAAAAAGCGAAATGGGTAATCGTTTTTACCAAGAGCCACCCAAATCAATTGAATCACTGCCAGAATTTCATAACAGGCTCATTGAGCGCCTTAACCAACCAGTCGATTTAGATAAAAACGGTTGCCGCGATTTACCAACACTTAATTTATCAGCAGCCGCAAAAAGAGAATGGATCTCATTTTTTAATCAAGTTGAATCTGGTCTTAAAAATCCAAAGCAATGGAGAAGCATTAAAGATTTTGCCAGTAAATCTGCTGAGAATGCTGCACGCCTTGCCGCCCTCTTCCATCTTTTTGATGGAAATACTGTCGACATCACTGCTGAAAAAATGGAACAAGCAATCACCGTCATTCGCTGGCACTTGAAAGAAACCACGCGAATCCTTGGGCATCAA
>JAJFJH010000271.1 GCA_021774155.1 Nitrosomonas sp. | reverse complement strand
TTAGGCAAACTTAAACAAAATTCTTTTGTCGATGTATTATTGCGCACGATTGCTTTGGGAAATCGGTGAAGTTCAACTTAAGAAAATGAAAACTCAGCCAGGAAAAAATATGGATTTTATATATAAGAAGAAAAAACATTTGTTATTGAGCATGGTCATTTTTTTTATGACAATCAATTATCCAGCCTTAGCGGTTGAGAGTATTGATGCGCATAAAAAAGTGATAAGCCCCGTCGAATATTTTTGGATAGGAGGCCAAGCACGGTTTTCCGCTCGCATTGATAGTGGCGCGAAGAGTACGTCCATTCATGCCGCAGATATTAAAGTCAAAGATGCGGCACAATCTATGGAAGACGATGTAGGCAAAGAGGTCAGCTTTATATTAATTAATGAGGAAGGCGAGCAATGGCCCATGACCAGGCGTATTAGTTCCGTAAGTAAAATACGAAATTCACAAGGAGTCGAGTTACGTTATAACATTCCTTTACGCATCGGTTGGAACGGTATTAATAAAACAGTTGATGTAAATTTACGGGATCGCAGCAAAATGAAATACAAATTGCTGGTCGGTCGAGACTGGATGAAAAAAGAAGTTGTCATTGATTTGGAACAATAAGCGCACACCATTGGAAACACTGCTTGGTGGCCAGTAAGCTTGGACTAAGAAATTTAAGGCTCATCCGGCATGTGCATACCTGTGAGCTCAGACTCGATAAAGGCTATTCAACTTAGTACACTCGTAATAACAGTCATCACCCATTCTTCCCAGACTTAAACAATACATAGTCCAGCGCACGAGCACTCAAAATACGCTTAAGAAAACCAAACAGGTAAGTCGGGAAAGTGACGTAGTACCGTGGTTGCGGCTTTTCTGACTCTAATGCGTGAATAACTCTTTTTAGTACGTCTTCAGGGGGGCGCGTAAACGGGACAGCAGGACCTTTTTTGTTGAGGCGTTCTAATACTTTGCGATATTTTTCACGATGAACGCTTTTATCAACATCGATAAATTCTGCCAATGCCCGCACGGAATTAGCACGAAACTGGCTGGCGATTGGGCCTGGTTCAATTAGGCTGACATGAATGTTAGTACCTCTTAGCTCCAGCCGCATGGTATCGCTCAAGCCTTCAATGGCGTATTTTGATGCATTATAAGAACCACGAAACGACAGTGAAACAAAGCCCAGCACGGAGCTGTTCTGAATTATGCGCCCAAAGCCTTGCTTACGCATGATAGGTATGGCCAGATTGGTTAATTCTTGCCAGCCAAACACATTGGTTTCAAACTGCACACGTAAGGCACCCCGGCTCAAGTCTTCAACGGCGCCGGGTAAACCATACGCGCCATTATTAAACAATGCATATAGCTCTCCACCCGTACGACGTATGACTTCGTCAAAAGCTTTTTGAATGGATTCTGAATCGGTTAGGTCCAATTGCAGGCTTTCCAAGCCTTCAGCTAACAGCGCATCCACACTTTCTTGTTTACGCGCGGTGGCAAAAACACGGTAGCCTTGTTCATGCAGTGCCTTGGCGACGCAGTAGCCGATACCGGTTGAACAGCCGGTGATGAGTATTGCTTTTTTCATGTGCTTAGCATAACCTCGAAAAATTCAAAATTGTTGTTAGCGCAACATTCTAATTATTTCAGACAATATGTCCAAACTATTATTCAAGCTTAGAGGCGTACCGGAAGATGAGGCCGACGATATCCGTGAGCTATTAACTGAACATGAAATTGATTTTTACGAAACATCACCCGGCAACTGGGGATTTTCTATGCCCGGCATATGGCTCAGAGATAAAGATGCGTTTGAGAATGCTCGGGCGTTAATCGACGAATACCAAAAGGCACGAGTCATTAGGGTTCGAGAAGAATATGCTCGCCTCAAAAAAGAAGGGAAAAATAGAACTTTTTTCGATTGGGTAATAGAGAAGCCCGCATCATTTATCTTTTATTTAATGATTATTGGCGCGGTACTTTATTTACAGTTTTTATTGGTAGTTAACATTGGCGAGTGATTGAAAACTAACCTGAATTTAAGGAAGCAACTATGCATTTGATACGCGCATTTTCGTTTATCGGCATTATTTTTTTGCTACCAACAAGTCCTGTCTTTTCAGCAGACACACCCACTTTTCAGGATGGGTTGTTATCAATCCCTACCGTTAATACCCCGACCCAAGTAGGGCAATATCAAGCGGTCACTTTTGAGTTCACCGCACAAGATGGCTGGCAGTTGCTAAACTTTAAAGAAGTTGGCACGCAAGGGCTTGGACTGGAAGCCATGGTTGAAGCGGTTGAACTGGTTAAAACTGATGTCATTCCTGTGCAAGTTTTATTGCGTGTCACTGGTTATTTCTCTGGTGGCTGCCCAAGTATAGGACAAATTAATCACCGCTTGGAAGACAATCAATTTGAAGTCGTCATCCACTCTACGCGCCCTACACCTGTCGAAGAATTCGCATGTACGGCGGCAATCGTTCCCTTTAGAAAAACTATTCCACTACCGGTTTATGGGCTAAGTGCTGGCACCTACGCCTACCGTATTAATGGCAGCAACAACGGAACTTTTGAGTTGGTAGTAGATAATGAATTGTCAGGTGACTGTGAGGGTTCATGCCAGGATGTCGAACTTACTTTTTAATACATTTCGTTGAGGTTTCAGGTTGCATAGTGTCCGTTTAAAATTAATTATTACCTATATTTTAGGTGCATTGACGGTTTTAGGTTTTGCCCCTTTCTATTTTTTCCCCGTACCAGTCATCACGTTGGCGCTATTACTATGTTTTTGGCATAGATGTACATCGTCATTGCAAGCTGCGTCGCTGGGTTTCTCATTTGGTATGGGCTTGTTTAGTGTGGGTGTCTCCTGGGTATATATTAGTATGCACGAATTTGGTGGGATGCCCGTGCCCATCGCGGTATTTGCGCTGATTTTGTTATGTGCCTACCTTTCCTTATTTCCTGCCATTACAGGGTTAATTCTGGCAAAACTACGCATGGCACCTCCCGTTATTTG
>JAJFJH010000028.1 GCA_021774155.1 Nitrosomonas sp. | reverse complement strand
GAAGTAATTGTATTACCTGATTCAATGAAGGTACCTCATATGGGTTGGAATGATTTGGATATTAAAAAACCCGGAAAAATTTTGGAAGGTGTTGAGAATGGTTCTTGGGTTTATTTTGTTCATTCGTATCGAGTAAAGCCTATTTCTACTGATATTATTACTGCCGAATCTGATTACGGGATTAAAGTTCCAGCTGTAGTTGAATATGAGAACTTTTTTGGGACACAATTTCATCCAGAAAAATCAAGTACAGTTGGAAAAATAATGTTGAAAAATTTCCTTAATGTGTGTAAGAAATGAAAGTGATACCTGCAATTGATTTAATGAATGGACAGGTAGTTAGATTGTACAAGGGCGATCCTAAACAAAAGACGGTGTATAGTAATGATCCTGTTGAAATTGCAAAAAAATGGGAAGCAAATGGTGCTGATATGTTACACATTGTGGATTTAGATGCAACATTGGGAATTGGCTCTAATCTTGAAATTATTAAAAATATTTTAAAAGAAATTACAATTCCAGTTGAAGTTGCAGGTGGTTTGAGAGATGAATCTTTAATTTTAGATATAATAAAAATTTCAAATAGAATTGTAATTGGAACTTTGGCTTTTAAGAACAAAGAATTATTAAAAAAATTATTTTTATCCTTAGGTTCTGAGAAAATTGTTATTTCAGTTGATCATATAGATGGTGAAATAGTAATTCATGGATGGCAAGACAAAACTGAAATTAAATTAATTGATTCAATTAAAGAATTTTTAGAAATGGGTTTTACTGAATTTTTACTAACTAATGTAAGTAAAGATGGAACAATGGAAGGTCCTGATTTGAAATTTTTAGAACAAGCTTGCAAATTAGAAAAAATTAATGTCATTGCAAGTGGAGGTATTTCAAATATTGATGATGTAAAAGATGTAAAAGAGAAAAATGCATTTGGAGTAATTTTAGGAAAGGCTCTATATGAAAACAAAATCACTGTTGAAGAGGTAAAGAAAATATCATGACTCTAACTAAACGAATTATTCCTTGTCTTGATGTAAAAAATGGTAGGGTTGTAAAAGGATTAAATTTTGCATCAATTAAAGATGCAGGAGATCCAATAGAACTTGCTACAAAATATAGTAATGAAGGTGCAGATGAATTGGTTTTTTTAGATATAACTGCATCTGATGAGCAAAGAAAAACTCTAAAAGATTTGGTTAGAGATGTAGCATCTGTTATTGATATTCCATTTACTGTTGGCGGAGGTGTGAAATCATTAGATGATGCAAGAAATATTTTACTTAATGGTGCAGATAAGGTAGGTATCAACACAGGTGCAATAAAAAATCCTGCAGTAATTACTGAATTAATGGAATTGTTTGGTAGACAATGTATTGTAGTTGCGATAGATGCTAAAAGAAATTATGAACTTAAAGATGATGTAAATATTTTTTCAGAAAATAACAAAGAGTTTTGGTTTGAGGTTTTCATTTATGGTGGAAAGGAAGGAACAGGACTTGATGTTATACAATGGGCAAAAAAAGCTGAAAAACTCGGAGCTGGTGAAATTCTTCTCACTAGTATTGATAAAGATGGCACAAAAGATGGATATGATATTTTATTGACTAGTAAAATTGTCAAGTCTTTATCTATCCCAGTAATTGCATCAGGCGGATGTGGTAAACCTGATGATATGGTTGAAATTTTTCAAAAATCAAACGTAGATGCAGCACTGGCAGCATCGATTTTTCACTATGACACACATGGTGTAACTGGAGTAAAGAAATTCCTTAAAGAAAAAAAAATACCTGTAAGATTATAATAGATAATACTTGAATTCTATTCATGCAAAAATCTATTGATGATATCGATTTTGACAAAAGTGGAGGATTAATTCCAATTATAGTTCAGGATGTAAATACAAAAGATGTTCTTACTTTAGCATATTCTAACAAGGAATCCCTTGAACTAACAAAGAAAACTGGGAACTCTTGGTTTTGGAGTCGTTCAAGAAATAAACTTTGGATGAAGGGAGAAGAATCAGGTAATGTACAAAAAGTAAAAGAAATTTTAATTGATTGTGATTCTGATGCAGTTATTTACCTTGTTGAACCATCAGGACCCGCATGTCACACTGGTGAAAAAGTTTGTTTTCACAATAGTTTAGAAAAATAAATTCAACAAACTGACTCAATATCTGTTCCTGGAAGTATTTTTTCATTAATTTTAAAATTTAGATTTGGGTAATCTGTACCTCTAAAAACTACTGCCCATTCACCAGTAAGATCCTCCGTAGAACATATCCCTCTATTTTTTGAAATTTGAGGTGTAAAGTAAGTATTTGATACGGATTTATCCGTTCCATCAAATGGTATTGTAAGATATACTGTATAATGTGTTGAATTACTTGGTCGCAAAATTGCAATTTGTCCTTTCTCATTATTTTCCAGCATTCCAATTCTTATGAATATACTCTCTCCTATCGAATATTCACTTCTATCAATCTGAAACTTCCCTGAAGTGATCCATTCTCTTTCTAACGGAGTATATTCTGATTCATCAGATATCTTTTCAATACTATCTAATTTTTCTTGAATTTCTGGAATTTCAACAGGTCGAATTTCTTTATTCAATGTGTCTTCAACTTCTATACTATCTGGGTTTTGATTAAATGTAAAAACAATACTTGTGATTGCTATAATAATTACAATTCCTACAATAATTCCAATTATGGATCCATTTTTCATGAAATTGTTTTTATCAAAATCTCTAAAAACCTTCCTCATAATTCTAAAAATTTGATTTTTTGCTATTTTTTTCTAAAACTACTTTACTATTTCTCCCCTTATTATTATGATTCATTATATTTTTTAGTCCTTAAAATTAAGTATAACTTAACTTGATATTAGGATTTTTTATCTATATTCTCAAAGGAAATACTGATCTTGACTAGAACTTCATTACAATGCAGAGAATGTAAAAAAGAGTATGATACTGCTTTCAAATACGTGTGTGAAGATTGTTTTGGACCTCTTGATGTAAAATATGATTTTCCTACTATTACAAAAAACACATTTGCAAATCGTGAGCATACCTATTGGAGATATTTTGAATTATTACCTATAGAAGACAAATCCAATATTGTAAGTATCGGTGCTGGAATGACTCCTCTTATCAAAGCTGATAATCTAGGAAAAAAATTGGGATTAAACAATCTTTACATAAAAAATGATTCTGTAAATCCCACATTTTCATTCAAAGATAGACCAGCTGGTGTTGCAATATCAAAAGCTAAAGAATTTGGTTTAACATCTGTTGGATGTGCTTCTACTGGTAATTTGGCATCTGCAACAGCAGCACATGCAGCTAAAGCTGGATTACCATGTCATGTATTTGCACCAAGTAACATTGAGATGGCAAAAATTGCACAAGCATTATCCTATGGTGCCAATTACATTGCAGTTGATGGAACATATGATGATGCGAATAGAATTGCAGCACAAATAGGTGACAGTAAAGGTATTGGTATAGTAAATATCAACATGCGTTCTCATTATGTTGAAGGTTCTAAAACATTTTCATATGAAGTTGCAGAACAACTTGATTGGCAAGTACCTGATCAACTAATTGTTCCAGTTGGAAGTGGAGCAATGCTTAATGCAATTTGTAAAGGATTTGAAGAACTGCAAACTGTTTCGTTATTAGATGATATTTCTAACATGCATATGATTGCGGCACAACCACATGGATGTGCACCTATTGTTGATGCATTTAAGAAAAATAGTAAAGAAGTTATTCCAGTTGAAAATCCTGATACGGTCGCAAAAAGTTTAGCAATTGGTGATCCTGGAGATGGACGATATGTTTTGAAACGTTTACAACAATATAATGGATTTGCAGAAGAATGTAACAACAAGGAAATTTTAGATGCAATTTTACTTCTTGCACAAACTGAAGGAATATTTACAGAACCTGCAGGTGGTGTTTCAATATCTGTTCTTCAAAAAATGGTTGAACAAGGAAAAATTGATGCAAATGATAAAGTAGTATGTTATGTCACTGGTAACGGTTTAAAGGCAACTGAATCAATTATGGAAGTTTTACAAAAACCAACAGTGATGAAGGCAGATATCAAAGAAATTTCGGCGGTAGTCAACTAATGGCAAATATTACATTCACAATTCCATCAGTGCTTAATCAAAGCGGTGGGGAAAAGAAAACAGAGATTTCAACTAATTCGCTTACTGATGCATTTGTAAAAATTTCAGATATTATGGGTGATGATTTTAAACGTCGAGTGTTGGAAGGTGATGGAACTCCACGTTCATTAATTAATATTTACATAAACGGAAAAAACGCAAAATTTGCAAATGGCATGGATACTCTTCTAAATGATGGTGATGAAGTTTACATATTGCCTGCAGTTGCTGGAGGCTCTGAGGAATTATCCCCAAAAGAACTTGATAAATTTTCAAGACAAGTGATGTTAGAAGAAATAGGATATGGTGGACAACTAAAATTAAAAAATTCCAAAGTTTGTATTGTCGGTACTGGTGGTTTAGGACATCCAATTATTTCTAGACTATCTACTATGGGAGTTGGAACTTTACGTATTGTTGATAGAGATATAATTGAATTATCTAATTTACATAGACAAATGATGTTTGATGAAGATGACGTTGGTCAAGTTAAAGTTGAAGTAGCTGCAAAAAAATTACAGAAACTAAATCCTGATTGCAAAATTGAATCTTTAGCTGTATCTGTAAATGATTATACTGCATTAGAAGTAATTGAAGGATGTGATGTTGTAATTGATGCACTTGATTCAGTTAATGCAAGATATGCATTAAACAAAGCTTGTATAAAGTTTGGAATCCCATTTGTTACAGGTGCTGCAGTTGGAACATCTGGACAAGTATTTACTGTTTTACCAAAAAAATCTGCATGTTATTTTTGCATGTTTCCTGAATTAGATGAGAGTACAATGCCTACATGTAGTATTGAAGGTGTTCATCCACCAATCCTTTCTATTGTCGGTGCAATTGAAGTTGCAGAAGCTGTAAAATTAATACTTGGAAAAACTCCCAATCTTTCTGAAAGAATATTACATATTGATTTAGAAAATTTAGATTTTAATTTTACCAGAACATTCAGAGCTGAAGAGTGTCCTATTTGTGGAACTGGAAAATTAAAAGTTGAAGAAAAACAAGAATTAATTTTAGAAGAACTATGTGGAAGAAATAGAGGTAAGAGAACTTTTTCTATTACTCCTACTGAAACTTTTGATCTTAATGTTTCAGGTGTTACTGCGATTGCAAAAGATAAAGGATTTCTAGTTGAAAATTTGGGTGACTTGGGTTTATCTATGAGAACAAATGATCTATCTGTAAATTTTATGAAGAGAGGCTCTGCTGTAGTTGTTGGTTCAAATGATGAATCAGACGCAATATCTCTATATAAAACGCTCTTAGGTAAAGAGATTAAAGTTTAGACTAGCCTGTAATTATTACATGATTGCTACTAAAATATTGAAAAACACTTGGATCAATTGATAAATGAAATGAATATATGTAATTTTTACGATGTATATTATAGAAATTTGACAAAATTTAGAAATACGATAAAATTATCTCAAGATTTACGCAATTTGTGGACAAATCGTCCATTAGGCTTTTATACTAATTTTTAAGAAAATAACCAATAACATGAATAACGAAATAGGACGTAAAATAACTAGTCTTACATTAATGACAATTATGTTAGCTGGTGGTATGGTGATTGCATTTCCAAGTGAAGTGCCAATTGCACATGCAGCCAATGCTAACCTCTTTGTCTCCGCAGAAAACTCACAGTTTAACAACTACATGTCAGGACCTCAGGTCATTGAAGTAGTTGTAATTGATAGTGATATAGATGATACAGACGAGGCAAAAGGTGAACCAGACGTTACAGTAAACGGCAAGATCCTGAGAATGGCTCAAGCCGTAGACGGTAACTGGTATGGTTACTTTGCAGATAGAACCCAAGCATCCATTGCTGATCACACCGCAGATAACGGTGTACAAGGTGAGGGATTAGACTTTGGTACTTTCTGTAGTTCCGACTCTGGTACTCTTGTACTCGGATTTGGTACTCCTGATACCGTAGGTATCGCAGTACCACTTCGTGGTAACCAATCAGGTATAGTTGCAGGTGTTTTAACTGCAGTTACAGGTAACGGAACTGACGGTTCCGCAACAGGTGCTGCAATTACTGAAACATGTACTGGCGCTAACATTACCGCCGGTCTAGCAAATACCAATGGTACCAATGCAATGAATGTCATCAGAGAAGCTAAAGATCTAAACGCAGGTTCAAATACGGTAGGTGTTGGTCAAATTGGATTTGCCCAAGGTCCATCCGCTGATAATCTCGCAGGTCTATGGCCTTTCATACAACTCTATTCTCTAAACCCAACTGGTAACGTTATCGTACAATACAACAAAGGTGGTGGTGCTCAATCAGTAACACTAACTTTTGATACTGTCGATCAATTTGCCAGTGCAGCTCTAGACAGCACAGTATATACCCGAGACGCACAAGTTCACGCTACAATCACCGATCTTTGGCTCAACATTGATCCAACAGATGAAGATTCCTGGACATTTGGTACAGTTACTGGTTCAGCCAGTACCAACTACCAAGTCTTTGATGAAAATGGTGGTGCAGCAGGAGCAGGTGTCGGAAGGGGTATCATTGACATTTCCGGTAACTTCTCATCTATGATGATTGAAGATAACGGTATACTGTTATTGAATGCAAACTCACAAGGTGCAACAAATAACGTTTTGACATTACAAGACACTGATGATTCCATCATATCTTGTACCTCTGCTCAAAACGCTGCAACTTGTTCAGTTGCTACTGATGCTGATGGTAACGTTGTTACCGCAACTAGAGGTTTAGCAGTAGGTTCACAACCAATTACAATTACAGAACAAGGACCAAACTCCGGAGTCTTTGGAACATATGATGAATCAGATGTTTCCACAATCAAAGTTACCAGTAATGCCGCAAGAGGCACATCTGCAACTATTGATTACAATGAGACTCCAACGACAGTACTTGTAGGATTTGATTTCGCAACAATTGACATCCAACCACTCGATGATGAATGGAGCTCTGGTGAAGAGATTCCATTAATCTTAGTTGATGGTGATGCCAACAAAAACAGTAGATCTGATGAAGATCTTGATTTGAATAACCCAGATGTAACTTTGATTCCATCATTGTCAACTGGTGATCCATTCACATTAGGTGAAACAAACAACTCTACTGGAATTCAGGTAGTTTATGCTAATGTCGTAGAAGACTTTACTGGCTTTGCTGTCGGTGATGGTATAAACGACATACTAGCAACTGCTATTACCCAGGAGCACATTACTAACTCCACTGTTGATTCCTTTGGCCAAATAGCCAGAGTAAACTCAACAGGATTTGTTAGTACACCTGCTGGCACTGAATTGATTTCAAATGCAATGATTATCGACTTGAAAACAACCCTTGGAGAACTACGTAATTCAATTAAAGATACACAAACAGCAGCAACTGATAGATTACATGGATTTAACTTCCTTAATGTTGATCTTAGATCATTCAATAATACCGGTTTCTATGATGTTTACTTGTTAAACCATACAACTGATATCATTGATGGTGCAAACACAGTTACTGTTAATGTTGGTGCATTATTAATTGCAGAAGACGTAGCTCCACAGAGCTTGACTAGCCTAAATGGTTCAGCAACACTTGTTGCTAAACTATTTGATACTACTCCGGGTGCAAACACAAACAACGCTGGATTGATGATTGTTCATCATGTTGCAGCTGATACCAGAGACACAACTAACATTGTGGCTGCTGCTGATGCTGTAGACCCAATCGTTGTAGATTTCTTCTCATTTGGATTCCTTAATGATGGTTTAGAAGCAGACGAACGTATTGCTAACCAAATTATTAGAATTGAAGCAGAAGAAACTGGTGATAACACAAGTACCTTTGCAGGTACACTTGAGTATATTATGGTTAATCAGATCAACATACTAAATGCCGATACATATGCTGTATCTACAATTGCCGATGATCCAAAATTCATCGTCATTGAAGATCTTACAGATGAAGATGCACCAAGAGTCAATTATCTTGACTTAGGTGCAGATGGTGTATCGACACAAGTAGCTGATCAAGAAGAAGCTCCATCACACTCTGGTGTTGTATCATTCGATTCAAACAACTACAAGACTGCTGACACAGTTACAATTACACTTGAAGACTTAGACCTTAACGTCGACTCTGATCTTATTGATATCTATACAGTAGTAACAGCTACTGCTGATGAAAACCAAGATGCAGTTGGTTCTGGTAACGCTACAACAGGCGGTACCTCAATCGCATTTAGCACTGGTGAACAACTCGGTAGACTACTAGATGTCACATTTGATGATTTAAGATGGCAAACTCCAACACCTGCATGTGCCTTAACTGGTGCAGCAGCAACTGATTCTGGACTTGGTGCAACTGGATTTACTCTAGTTGAAACCAATAAAGCATCTGGTGTATTTGTTGGTGATTTCCAAATTCCAAACCAATGGTGTAGACCTGCATCCGGAAGTACTGCAGCAGCAACTACTGCTGAAACTTCCACCGGTCTAGATATCGAAGTTAACTATGTTGACTTTAGAGACGCCTCTGGTGAAATCATTGAAGTTGGCGACTCCGCAGGAGTTCGTGCAAACACAGGATCAGTTAGTCTTGATAGAACAGTCTACCCAGTACCATTCGGTGTTGTGTCAGACTTCGCAGACCAAACAGTAACTCCACCAACAGGTAGATCATTATTCCCAATTCACGCAAGTGGAATGGATACAGCTGGAACAGCACGTTCCGTTGCTGGTTTACAAACTGGTGAATTTATTGCTGGTGGCGATCTATTGATCCACGTTAGAGTTAACGATCCAGATTTCGACGTTTCCGCATCAGGTGAAGATAGTATTAACCAAAATGCAACAACTGGAGTAGGACCAGTGAAAGTCTCTGTTATCAGAGGTTCTTCATCAGTCGTACTTGGTTATGCAGGTGGTGATGCTGTCTTGAGTGGTGTCATTGATACTGATAATTCCAATATCTTTGAAACTAGAGCATTCGGTCCAATGACTGAAATTGCACCAGACGCAGGAATATTCGAAACTGATATCACAGTCAGGTACACTGACGGTCCAGCATCCACTAAATGTCCAGATACAACAGACACATGGACACCATTAGATGGTACTACTGCTGCCGTCAATAATGAGCAGAATAGATTTGATGAATCCGCAACAACTGGTGATTATTGTATATTACAAGGAGATATTCTCCAAGTAGAATACACTGATCCAGCTGATGCATCAGGTGATATCAATACTGTTACTGACTCTGCTACCTTTGACCTAAGAAACGGTGTACTGCAATCCGATAAATCCGTATATATCATTGGATCCGACATGATCTTAACCCTCATTGAACCAGATTTCGATTTGGATAATGACCAGGCTGAGACTTATGATTTGGACTTAATTGAATGGGATTCTGACGCTGCCACTATCACCATGGGTGATGCTGACGGTGAAGGAAACACATTTGACCCAGAACCACTTAGCTTCAGAGAAACAGGTGACTCTACTGGAATCTTCCAGATTGTTGTCGAAATCCCAGAAGTTTTAGCTGGTGACAGATTAGAAAGAGGAGAGGAAACTGTTCTCGAGTATACTGATTGGGGTCCATCAGGAGCTGATTATGTGGGTAATGAAGAAGAAGATGTCAATTTGACAATCTTTACTTCTAACTTCGGAGCAACTGTAGAGCTTGACCAAAAAGTTTACACATGGACTGATAAAGTCTACATTACTATTGTCGCACCAGATCACAATTTCGATGGTGACTTAGTTGATGAAATTGGAGAAACTAGCTTAGACCCAATAAAGGTCGCAACTAGAGGATTCGATATCGATACTTACAAACTAGTCGAAACTGGTACTGACACAGGCATCTTTACTGGTGAGGTTATCCTTACTGGATTTACACACGATGCTGATGGTGACAGTACAACTGGTACTGATGGTAATGATGTAGTCCAAGGAACCGCCACAGGTAGTGGTCCAACAGATGGACAAATACCAACAGATGATGATGACGGACTTACTGTCTCCTTTGAATTTTCAGAGGATGAAACTGTAGTCGGTTCAGCACTCATTAGGTGGAACATTGGTGAAGTTCAGTGGCTTGAAGCAAGCTATCCAGCTAGCGGAACAGGTGTAACAAGAATTATTGATCCAGATATGAACTTAGATCCAGAAGCAGTCGACAACTTCGATGTCGATGTGTGGTCTGACTCCGATGCCGGAGGTATTGACCTTACTGTAACTGAGACTAATGAGGCAACCGGAATATTCGAAGGTACTGTGTTCTTCACAACTACCGATGAATCCTCTGGTCACAGACTCAGAGTCGCAGAAGGTGACACTGTCACCGCAGAATATGAGGATAATACATTACCAGATCCGTACACAACTGCAGATGAACTTGATATTACTGCCACATCACTAATCGGCACTGTAGTACCACCTCTCGAGAGAGCACCAGCTGCTAACTTGAGAACCGTTGATGCATTCGGTAACAGCTTAGATTCTGTTTCCGTTGATCAACAGGTACAAATCAGCGCTGACTTAGCAAATGGTCAGGATAGAGAGCAAACATTTGCATACTTGGTACAGATCCAAAATGGCAGTGGTGTTACAGTCTCACTAGCATGGATTACCGGTTCACTATCTCCAGGTCAATCATTCAGCCCAGCATTATCATGGATTCCAGTCGAAAGTGGTAGCTACACAGCAACCGCATTTGTATGGGAATCAGTTGATAATCCTACGGCATTGTCACCTCCAGTTAGTACAACTGTAATCGTAAGTTAAAAAAACTAGTTCACATTTTCCCTTTTTTTCTTTTTTTTGAATCCTTCTTAACGTAAGTTATAGACAATTTTTCCAGAAGTAATATCTAGGAGTAAATTAGCAATTAATTAAATTGAAAATTCAAATTTTATTTTCAGCTTTAATTATTCTTCTACTTACGAATATGCCCAATTCTTTTGCAGAAGAACTTGAACTTTTTACAACTAGCAAGGTATATTCTCCTACACAATATCTACAAGTATATGGTAGCGGATTACCTGAAGAGAATTTAATTATACGTGTTTTTGGTCCAGATGAATCTATTGCAAAGTTTGATCAAATAACTACTGAAAAAGATGGTTCTTTTAATTATGGATTATTATCTTGGCCTGAACCATCAATTAATTTTCCATATGGTACGTATACAGTCGAAGTAATTAGTACAGAACAAAATGGAGCATCACAAAAAATTGATATTAAATTCTCATCAACAACAGATCTACTTGATGTAACTGTAGAGAGATTTGTGAATACTTTGGTATTTGCTCCAGAAACTGCAGCAATTGGTCAACCAATTCGAGTATTTGTTCAAACTACCAGTGATGGTCTTTTGATAGGAGGTAAACCATCAGAATTATTAGGTGCCACCCACGTTCATCTTCCATCTGGATTATCTGTTACACTTACTAATGCATTCAAAACATTACATCAAGGACTGTACTATGTAGATTACACTCCAATTGAAGAAGGAACACATGTATTTCATGTTGTTGCATTTAGTCAAGGTACAACATCACATGGTTCAGCTGCAACAAATGTACTAAGTCAAGATTTAGGTGGAATATCTGATCAAATAATTAAATTAAATTCAATTTTACAAGAAACATCTGGCGAACTTGATATATTGAAATCTGAAATTGCGGGATTTGATAGTACTTTAGAACAGGCAAGTAATAAAATCGATGAAAGTACTGGTACTATTTCCACTTCTGTAGAATACATTAGCGAAGCTTCATCTCAATTAAATTCTTTATTGTTTCCAATTATAGCTTCTATTGGGATTATTGTCGCACTACAAATCACAATTATTGCTAGAAGAAGATGATTATGATAATACTCGAAACGGAAACTAACTAATATGCCTAAAGTGGCTATTTTACTTTCTATAGTACTGTTTTTGTCCACATTTACAACTTCTTATGCATTTACTACTGGTGACTTAATTTTTGAAAACGGCGTTGTTGATTATCTTAATTTTGATTCAGATATTATACAAATAGATTCTGATTTTTTTAATGAAAATAATGTTAAAAGATATTTAATATTTGGAACTAATTCACAAAAAACAGATTTTTTAAAAAATAATTCATTATATGGAATTCAATCCAATAATGGATTTTTTTATGTATCTACTCTTTCTGAAAAATCTGCTTCTTCTTTAGTTTCTCAAGGTTATAATGTAATTGAAGATTCTAAATTAGATTTTCATACTTCTGACGATGTAATTTTAGATGGTTCAAGAATTGGTGAAATTACAGGTTCAAGTATTGTTAAAAAAAAATATAATGCCTCAGGAAATGGAACTGTAATTGCAGTTGTAGATACTGGAGTTGATTTTTCTAATCCTGACATTCAACATTCCCTTGCAAGAGATAAATTTAATCATCCCATCATGCTTGATCCAGATGGACAAGGAATTATTTTAACAAATTCAACTTTTTTTGCATACATTGATGATGATGAAATCATAAGAAATTATACTAAACCAATTCCTTCCCATATGACTTCGTCTGTATATGTTACATCAGATGGAGTGTTTCTTGATATATCTCAAGATGGCAAAGGTAGTGAAATTCCAATTTATAATTCATTTTTTCCACAAATTGGAACTATAATTTTTAACGGAACTCTAACTGATGATATGAAAATTGGTGAAAATAATAGAAATTATATTAAATCAAAAAGTGGTGTGTATCATTTAGGTATAATTTATCAAGGTGCACTACAAGGATCACTTGCTAGAATACAAGTTGTACCTGTTCTTGTAGTTGATTCATTCACTATTGGGGTTTATGATACTATTATTCCTGATTTGAGTACCTCATGGAAAGATTATACAAGATCTGATTTAGAGTCTGGTGATAAACCTGATTATGATTTTGATTTCACTGATGAAAAACAAATAGTATTGGGCAGTGGAAATGAATTCCTTGTTTATGATTCAAACGATGATGGAAAAAATGATTTTAGTGCAGGAACAGTTGGCGCAAAAGTCCTTGATGTGTATGGGGCTATTAGAAATAATTCTACTGATGTTGATGATAATCTAAATGCAATTAATGGAACTTTATTACCTTCTTTAGATCCTAATGGTGAATTTTTTGGTATAATGACTGATTTTATGGGACATGGCACTTCAAGTGCTGCATCTATTACTTCGCGTGGACAAGAAACATATGATATTTACAACAACACTGAAAAACATTCTATAATTGGTGTAGCTCCAGATGCAAAAATCTTACCTGTAAAGGCATTATGGTTTGGTGATACTGTTTATGGGTGGTTATGGTCTGCAGGTTTTGAAAATAATGATCATACTTGGGAATTTTCAGGTAAACCACGTGTAGATATAATTTCTAATAGTTGGGGCGTATCCAATTTTCCTTCTTTTAATTCATCTCCTGGAATGGATGTACTATCATTAATTCTTAGTGTACTTGTAACTCCACATTCTTTAGATGACGATTACCCTGGAGTTACAATAATTTCTAGTGCTGGTAATTCTGGACACGGGTATGGTACAATGGGATTACCTAACGCATCACCTTTTGGAATTTCAGTTGGTGCAACAACTAATAATGTGTTTGTTGGATATGGTCCTTTCAAAGATCAACCACGATTTGGAAATACAACTGATCATTATAATCACGTAGTTGATTTTTCTAGCAGAGGTCCAAGTTCGATTGGTGATCCAAAACCCGACATTATGAGTATCGGTGCACATGGATTTACACCGTCAAATGTTCTAAAGACTCAAAAAGATTCTAAAGACGAATCCTTTTCTTTGTTTGGTGGAACTAGTATGGCTGCACCTATTGTATCTGGAAGTGCTGCAATTCTGATGGAAGAGATGACAAGACAATCACAAGACTATGATCCATTTCTAATTAAAAATATTTTAATGTCTACTGCAACTGATCTAAATAATGATCCTTTCACTCAAGGTTCTGGTTTAGCAAATATTGAATCTGCATTAAATTATGTTCATGGTTCTGATGGAGTTTTCATTGTGTATAATGATGCATCCTATTCAAACATCAAGAAAGTAATTGAACCTGCAATTGATAACATTAATTCAACATCTATTGGGTTTGAAAAATTTCAATTCCCTTCAAACTCTTTTCCTATGACTAGTTGGTTTGCAGGACAATTACTTCCTGGAGATAGAACAACCTCTACATTTACCATAAAAAATCCCACTAATGATACACTTACAGTAAATATTAAATCAAAAAATCTATCTTTAATATCTAAAACCCAGTTTGATGGAACTACTATTCCTCGTCAGCATGATTCTATTTTAAATAAAACTGATTCTTTTATTCCAAATTATGTACAGTTATCTGATGTAAACAAACATGTTGAACTTAATGATTTTTTTAATGAACAAAATCCAATCCCTGACAAATCATCTTTGATGATACTAAATGTGAATTTTCCCTTTACTGAATTTATGAATAGTACAACAAATGTTTATGCAGATGATATCAAAATCTCTTCGTTATATCTATACGATTGGGTTGATAGTAATAATAATACAAAAATCACTAGTGATGAATTATCTATGATAAATAGATCTGGTTCTTGGGGGACTGTTCAGGAATTAAGAGTTTCAGAACCTCAAGAAAAATTTGATGGCATACCATTAGTTGGAGTTTATCCTGTACCTTCAAAATATTCTTACTGGTTAGGTGATACAAAACAAAATTCAACTTCTATGGAATACACTCTTTCTGCAAGTTATTATCAAAAAGATGATTGGTCTGTGATGTGGCCTGAAACTGAAATAATTTCTGTTCCTCCTCATGATATTTCTACAGTTGATGTAACATTAGTTGCTCCAACTGATTTGCAAACAGGAGTTTATCAAGGATTTTTAACTTTTGAAAGTGATCAACACACTGTAAACGCTCCAGTATCTTTTGTTATCAAACAATCAATATTAGAAAATGATTCTACTGTTTTGATCAAAGGAAAACAAAGTGATGATGTTCTTTATGGATCTGGATACACAAAAGGTGCCTTTGATATGGTTAATCGTTACATGGCAGGTGATTGGAGGCAATATTATTTTGATATTCAAAATGAATCTATCAATTCTGCATCAATAGAACTTTCATGGATTACTGATGACACAAATTTAGCAGTATTTGTAATGGATCCATCTGGAAAAATAATACAAACTAATGTTCCATCTGGCGTCTTTGGTCATTTTCTTGGATGGCCTTCACTTGATTGGTTGGGTAATTCTCCCTTTAGTCAAGGTGGAGGATTTTACCCTGTAAAAAATAAGGATGATACATCAACTGTTCTTTATGCCCCCATTAATCAAACTGGCACTTACACACTTTTAACACATTCAACTTTGTTTGGAGGAAATTCTACTACTGAACCAATCACACTTGCTGCAAAATTCTCAAATATCCCATCTGATATTATTCTTAAAAATGAACAAATTGATGATAAATCTAAAAATATAATTCCTCAAGAAAAATCTATACTTCTTCATGAGACTATTCCTGAAGATAAAATCATTGAAAATACTTTATCTAATTCATCACTTGGATTAGGGGTTGTGATCGGAATTGTTATTGGTATTGCGATCGGAATTGTTTTTGTATTTATCATTAGACAAAAACCTTCTAAATAATTGAATAAGGTTTATAAGCAATTTGACGAAA
>JAJFJH010000270.1 GCA_021774155.1 Nitrosomonas sp. | reverse complement strand
AAAGTCGGATGCGATTGCTGTGGTATTTGCTCAGATTAAGATGGGGGTAATCGGTTTTGTTGGTTTGGTGCGTGATGAAGATGTATTGCCTGGTGTGAAAGCCTATACAGAATTGAGTCGATATGATTTGCCAGATTCATGGGAGGCATTGGTTGAAGCTTGGCGACAAGATCTGACCAATCTTGCGGTGGGTTTTCACAATGGCGATGCTAGGGTCGATCCAAAGAATTTACTTGCCTGTCGATATTGTGACCTACAGCCATTTTGTCGGATACATGAACGTAGTGGTCGCAATGAAATGCCAAGTGTCGGAGATGATGACGAATGAGTGAACAAGTTCTGGTTCCAGACGCGGAAGAGCGTAAACGTGCACTTGATCCTGAACAGTCATTTATTGTGCAAGCACCTGCGGGATCTGGCAAAACAGGATTATTGATTCAGCGTTATCTTAAGTTACTTGCCTGTGTAGATTCTCCGGAAGAAGTCATTGCTATTACGTTTACTCGAAAAGCGGCTGCTGAGATGCGTGAGCGTGTTTTATTGGCGCTTGAGACTGCTAGAAATTCAGAGGCTCCTAGCCATTCTTATGAGAGGCTTACGTATGGACTGGCAAGTGCGGTTTTGCAACGTGATGAACGCTTTGAGTGGCATATTACGGATAATCCGCAGCGTTTAAGAATTCAAACAATTGATTCGTTATGCGCTTCAATTGCACGTCAAATGCCGATACTGTCAAAATTTGGCGCGCAACTAGAAAGTACCGAGGATGCGTCTGAGCTTTATTTGGAAGCAGCACGTCAAACGATCGAGATGGTCGAAAGTGAAGACGCTATCGGCGATGATTTGGTGCAGTTGCTGGGGCATTTGGATAATGATGTAGCGAGAATAGCGTTGTTGCTTGCTGAGATGCTTGCTGGCCGTGATCATTGGTTGCGCCATATTCATGGAAAAACGCGTGAAGAGTTAGAGATGGCACTACAAAATGCACAGTATGAAGCATTGGATCGTGTTGCCAAATTGTTTCCTCGTTCATTGCAAAGTGAGTTGCAAGCTTTGTTGCAATATGCAGGCGCTAATCTGGGTGCTGATAGCGTATCTTCCCCAATTGTTGAATGTGTCGACATTGACTCAATACTCGATAGCCGAGATCTGGTTCATTGGTGCGGAATTTCTGAGTTGCTTCAGACTAAAGAAGCATGGCGCAAGCAGCTGACGGTTAGAAATGGCTTTCCACTTGGTAAAACGACTCTCGAAAAAAAATTGTGTAAGTCATGGAAAGACAGGGCTATTGTTTTAATTGAGCTTCTAAAGCCAGACAATACCTTGTGTCAGTCGTTAATTGATGTGCGTGGTTTGCCGCCTTCCACTTATACCGACAAGCAGTGGCAAATATTGGGCGCAATCACGCGGCTATTACCTTATGCGGTAGGACAATTGAAGCTTGTGTTTCAGATAGCGGGTAAGGTTGATTTTACAGAAGTGGCGCAGGGCGCACTGCAGGCGTTAGGTGATCCAGAAACGCCCACAGATCTAGCGTTGGCGCTAGACTATCGAATTCAACATTTATTAATTGATGAGTTTCAAGATACATCAATTAGTCAGTATCAATTAATAGAAAAGATGATTGCGGGGTGGATGCCTGGTGATGGTCGAAGCTTGTTTGTCGTAGGGGATCCGATGCAGTCAATCTATCGTTTCCGTGAAGCCGAGGTTGAACTATTTCTACGTGCCCGTGCTGAGGGAATTGGTGATGTGACTTTGCAGCCATTGACGCTGACGGCTAATTTCCGGTCTCAAAGCGGTATTGTAGAATGGGTGAATACAGCTTTTAAACAGATAATGCCTCGTGTTGAAGATGTAGCAACCGGTGTCGTGTCATACGTGCCGTCAATTGCGACGAAAGAGCTTGTAGAGACAGTGGCAGTCAAAATCTATCCATTCTTTAATAAAGACTATGCATCAGAAGCAAAGCAGGTTGGAGAGATTATTGTGCAATCTCAACAACAGATTCTTGCTGATACAGTCGCGATCTTAGTACGTAATCGCGGCCACTTAGAAGAAATTGTTATTGTGATGAAAGAACTTGGGCTTAGATTTCGTGCGATAGAGATAGAAGGGTTGCGTTTTAAACCGGTAGTGCAGGATTTATTGATGCTAACACGGGTGCTAATTCATCAAGCCGATCGACTTGCATGGTTTTCAGTGTTACGTGCACCGTGGTGTGGTTTGACCCTTGATGACATGTATGTGTTTCTTGACAAGAACCCGCCATCAAATTTAGGTGATGTTGGTGAAAATGACAAGTCTGATAGATATAATGGCGCGATATGGGCCTTAATCAACGATGATAAGTATCTGAGTTTACTTTCTGTTGATGGTAGAAGTCGGATTATTAAGGTTAGAGACGTATTGGTGCAATGCATCAATAATCGTCAGCGAAAATCGCTGCATTCAACGGTTGAAGCTGCTTGGCTAGCATTGGGTGGTCCTGCCTGTATGTGCTTTGGTGAAGAGCAGATAGGAAAAGCTGCAACAGATATTGAAGATGCACGGGTTTACTTTGATTATCTTGCAAGTCATGAAGTGGCAGGCGGTATTCCTGTGCTTGAGACATTCGAGAAAGGGTTAGCCAAACTTTACGCGTTACCTGATCAAATGGCTAATGAGCGGTTGCAAATCATGACGATACACAAAGCCAAAGGTTTGGAGTTTGATGTTGTGATTGTGCCAGGGTTGGGTCGGTTGTCGCGAGGCAATGATAAGAAGTTGCTTAAGTGGATGGAGCGTGCGCGATCACAGTGTCAGACAAATGAAGAAGAAAGCGGTCTGGATTTATTGCTTGCACCCATTCAGGAAACAGGCGCAGATGATGATGCCATTTATACATGGCTACAGAGATTTGAGAACAACAAAGCTAACCTGGAAGATCAACGTCTGCTATATGTTGCTTCAACTCGTGCTAAAAGAAATTTACATTTGTTGGGGTGCGTCGATTTGGTTGTCAACAAAGATGGCGTGCCTGAGTATAAGAAGCCAAGAGTAAGAACATTATTAAATAAACTATGGCCAGTTGTTCAGATTGATTTCTTAAAGGCTGCAGAGAAAAAAATAGCGACGGGAGTAATAAGTCATCTGAGTGTTGAGGAAGAAGCAATGAGTGAATTCGTTTTAAGTCAATCAATTTGCCGACTGAAATCAGGTTGGCGCATACCAGTAGCGCCCCCTTCCATGCAGTGGCATCCGCCGCAACATGTGGCGTCAAATAATCATGAGGATATAGAATTTTCATGGGCGGGTGAGACTGCGCGCCATGTGGGTAGTGTCGTGCATTGCTGGCTGCAACGTATGGCTGAAGATGAGTTAAAAGGGTGGAGTGAAGAGAGGATAAAGCGTCTGCAAAATGCATTTAAATATGGGTTAATGCTTAATGGAATGAGTGGTCACGATAAAACGATGGACTATGCCGTTGAGCGGGTCACAAGTGCATTAATTCTCACCATGAATGATTCGCGTGGACAGTGGCTATTAGGGCCACAAAAGAATGCTCAGAATGAGCTGCGAATGTCAGCTAACATCGATAAAAAGATAATAAATATTGCGATTGACCGAACATTTCTTGCTGCAAAAGATGTTCGTTGGGTTGTGGATTACAAAACCAGTCATCATAAGGGTGGTGGTGTGGAAGATTTTCTTGATTGTGAGCAGGCACGTTATCGTACGCAACTCGACCAATATGCAGCGATTATGCAATTGAAAGACAAGCGATCAGTGAAGTTAGGGCTTTATTTTCCTTTGCTAGGAGGTTGGCGAGAATGGTGGTTAACAAATATATGAAACTTTTATGGTGAATAAGGGAGGTACGGGATGGATAAGTTGGATAAAGTTAACATAAAGAAGTTCAAATTCAGGAGAAATGTTAATTTTATCCGCAAAAGACATTGTTAATTGTAAGGTATTGTGTTTTGGGAGGAATTTTGTTTGTATGGGAGTTAGCCTTACAGAAGAGGTGGAAATTTTATGACAAACTACTTGACTTGTATCCCCTAGGTCGACTAGCCTGTCAAATGTAGCTAACTCACAAGGGGTAGTACAGATTGTTGAGTAAAGTT
>JAJFJH010000269.1 GCA_021774155.1 Nitrosomonas sp. | reverse complement strand
GCCGTTGCGAACATTCTCCAACGTGAAGTACGGCCTGAGCGCTTCATCATCGAGATCGTATTTCTCCTTCTTGAGCTTTTCAGCGTAGTACCACCAATCCCACGGTTCCAACTTGAAGTTGTTTCCCTCGCGGTAGATCATGGACTGCAGCTCGTAGGCCTCCTTCTTGGCGACTACCAGAGCGGGCTGCCAAAGCTGGTCCAGCAGTTTGTAGACATTCTTCGGATTCTGCGCCATGTTGTTGGCCAACACAAAGCCGGCGTGATTGTCATAGCCGAGCAGGTTGGCCTTGCGGATGCGAAGCTCAGACATGCGCACAAGGGTTTCTTTGTTGTCGAATTCGTTGTTGTTGTCGCCGCGATTGATGTAGCCCTTGAACATCTTTTCGCGCAAATCGCGCTTGTCCGAATTCTGCAGAAAGGGAATCAGGCTGGGCTTGTGCAGGGTGAAAGCCCACTTACCGTCGTGTCCGCGATCTTTGGCTGTCTCCGCGGCCCCCGAAATCTGCGCCGGCTTCAAGCCCGACAGATCCGCGGAATCCGCAATGACCAGCTCGAAGGCGTTGTCTTCCTTCAAGACATTTTCGCCGAACTTGATGGACAGAACCGAAAGCTCTTCATTGATCGCGCGCAGTTGCTCCTTCTCCGCGTCGCCGAGATTGGCGCCACCGCGCACAAAGTCGTCATAGTATTCTTTCAGCAGAGTATTCTTTTCCACCGTCAGGTTCAGGGTGTCTTTTTGAGCAAAAACCGCCTTGACGCGCTGGAACAGTTTATTATTCAGAAAGATGTCGTCATTGTGTTTGGAAATCAGCGGGGCGATTCTCTTGGAAATGCTTTGTAAAGAGTCACTGGTGTGGGCTGAGTTCAGGTTGGAGAAGACGTCATTGACCCGGCGCAGCAGCAGCCCGGTTCGGTCCAGCGCCGCGACCGTGTTTTCAAAAGTGGCCGGTTCCGGGTTGTCAGCGATGGCGGCAACTTCAGCCTGCTCTTGCTTCATGCCTTCTATAAAAGCCGGCAGGTAGTGGTGCTCTTTGATTTTTTCAAAAGGAGGCACCTCGAAGGGTGTCTCGTATTCACTGAAGAATGGATTATCCTCCCCGGTAGTACAGGCGAAGAATATGATGCAGGTTGAGAGCAAAATCAGGTATATTAGATTCATGACAAGTGGATCCTTCATTGTTTTGCTGTGAGTGAGCTTGACGCCTATGTTTGAGTTAAATAGGACGCATGGATTTTTCTCATCGCGCGATCAGCATCGTCACCTGATGCGGCTCGGTTCCCAGCGGCAGTCTCCGGGCCCCGTGAGCGTCTCGTAGCGTGAACGGATGATGCATCAGGAGGTCCTGCTTGCCGTCCTCGTTGAGGTCCACCAGCCAGGTGTACTCCTCGTCGTTCGGAGGGGCGACCGCCACCTCCTGAGACCCGCCGTCGAACAGGTCCGGTTCCGGCACGCCGACATGGACTGCCATGATCTGAGGGTGATGCCCGAGCAGAAGGTCCGAGAGGCCGTCACCGGTCACATCGCCGATGAGCAAGGTCGAGTTGAACGCGCGCGGCCAACTTTTTTGCTTTTTGCGGCTCACGTGCGTCCTCCCTCGGAGCACGATACCCAGTGACACCGACCCCGGCTCGCGATGGCTGGGTACACCGTCCAGAGCTAACTTACGGATGGTGTTGGGTTCGTCAGGGTAGACGCCGCCTTCCGATCGATAGAACTCGAGTTCCAGCCAGACGTCATCGCCCATGGCCCCTTTGATTCTCTTCCAGAGGCTGCTCGTGAGAAACTTGACGGCGATGGTCGTAACCATCAGGTCGAGCTGGCCGTCGCCATCGAAGTCGTGCCGGTCCATCCCGAGCTGGATGCTGCCCTCTGACTGAAACGTAGCACCGATTTCCGTATCGAATCTGGTGGCACCATCGGCTGTCGGCGCGCCAAAATGTACCTCGTAGGAGGAATGCTTTTGGGAGGCGCTCCTGCCTTGCAGGGAAAAAACCACCAGGTCCGCGACACCATCGTCGTTCAGATCGGTTAACGAGTGCAGCACCCTTCCTGCCATGTCTCCGGTAGTGAGCAAGGAGAGATCGTCCGAGTCGAAGGCGATCTCGGTCGTGAAGCTCTTCGGCTTTTGGTCAAACAGGCCGCGCTCGTCCTGGGTGTGCACCTCGAAGCTGTCCTCCTTCCAGAACACCAGGTCGGTGCGGCCATCCTGGTTGTAGTCGACCTCGTGGATACGGCTCTGAGACCAGGGGTCGTAGCGATATCCGTCGGCTCCGTAGATTCTACTCATATCGGTGGAGTGGCCGATCTTCACCGGAACGGCAAACGCGCCGTCACTCATCTGGATGAACACCCAGAAGCCATCGACGGCCGGGATGACCAGATCATCGCGCTCGTCGCCGTTCACGTCCCGGCTGATGTCGACATGTGGGATTTCGTCTTTACGAGGTGGATTGAAGTTGGAGTGTACCTCCACCAGCGTGTGCTCCGTCCCTGATTCAGGATCGAACCGGTTCAGGCGGCCGGGCTCGCAGGTGAGCAATCGGTCGCGTCCGCCGATGTTGGCCACGTCGAGGAACAGAACGTCGGGACGCAGCGTCGTCTCAATTCTCGGCGTCCAGGTGCTGTCTCCGAAGGCGTAGACGCGCAAACGGCGATTTTGATTCTCGTCGATGTTCACCACGGCAAGTTCCGCGATAGCGCCACCGAGAAGGAAGCCTGTCAGAACCGTCTGGCGTTGCGCCGGCCCGATGGCGACCTCGTACTGCTCGAAAGTGAATTCCGCGGCGGCAGGCGTCATCGGGGCCGCTTCTTGGCCAGGCAGGTCAGAGCATACCGTCAGGAATGTTCCAAGAACCAGTATGGAGCACAGGCCTCGGCGATAACGTCTCCTGCCGGCGGTTGTTGCGCCCGGCTTTGCGGAAATCCAACGTTTATGGGCTTGGCTTCGCTTCTTCATTCCTATTTCCCTTGTGGTAATAAATGCTCCCTGGTTTGTAGAAAAGACACCCTTGGCAACGCCCTTCCTGTGCAGAATGGCGAGTACTTCGACTACAATTTATGCGAGAGCGTATTTTCGCTGTGCGATCGCTTCCGCGATGAGCTTCTTGATTGGGGTACTGCTCGCCTCGGTGATACTCCTGATTTTGACATGCCGGAGACGCTTGCCCGTGCCTGCAAGAAGGCCGTCAGGATCCGGTACGGATGTCCCATGGTAGAAGCCGAGATTGACGTGTTGCTTGTGTGGGGCGATGTAGGCGTAGTGTTCAGACATTTTCTTGGGGCCCACACCATAGCTTGCGATTCTTTGGTTTTTCCAAATGATTTCAACGCAGTCCTGGTGCAGTGAAAATATGGCATTCCGAAGTGCTGTGCAGATGGGACTGAGTTCCAAATCTACACTGTCGAGCAATTCATCGAATGTGCAGTATTCCGTACTATTCTGGTTCGTCATCTCTGAAACCTAACGCGATTGCGCTCCCCTAAAAAAAACGCACATAAGCTGTTTCGCCAATTAAAGATTGATCCGCGCAAGCCTTATTCGAACAGTCCGGTTGCCCTGGCCGAAATCAGCAAGAGCCGGCTGTGCGTCCAAATGCAGCGCCTTGCCGTCTTCATCCGGATAGCGAACGGTAGCGTCGGATATCACTACCGCGGCCAGGGCCGGGCCAAACAGAACTAGGGGTCCGAGAATGCCGTTGCTTAACTCGGCCAAGCCCCAGGCTGCTGCAAAAGTCACGACGCTGGCAGCAAGCATGGCCGGCAACGAACCTCTTGGCTGTCCTTTTCCGGCAGGGTAACTCCCCACAGCACTGCCGATGGCAAACCCCAAAGAACTGATAATGAACGTATCAGTGAAACCACAATACGGATCGGACTCACACAGCTTGGATTCGGAAGTGACGCCGACAATCAGGCCCGGCAGTGCAAGAAAAAGGCCCAGCGCGATGCCCTGGGTCATTCTCTTCCGGATCGACGGATCCGAAAAAATCGTGCGGCCCCTCCCGAACTCCTGTACACCTGGAACGGGACGGTACGGCTCCCGGAATGCGGTAGTTCGGCCAAGAACACCGATGAAACCTGCGCGTTTTGTGGGAAGGATAGATTGAATTCTGAGAACGCTCTGCGCGGACCCTCTCTGAAGCACAATGGGTCCACTCGCCAGAGTGTTCGAAGGTGGAAACACCA
>JAJFJH010000268.1 GCA_021774155.1 Nitrosomonas sp. | reverse complement strand
TGAGCACCAAATTCTGCGTGATATGGATTACGCCGAGAATACCATTTTTCAGATCCTTGCGTGTTTATGCCTTCATTTTGTTGACAAGCTCTCGGGTCAGAAACATGCTTTCCATTATAAGCACGTATCAATCCCCATGCGCCGTTCCACAAAGCATCCACGGTCCCGTAATGGAACAGGTAATCATTGGCATCACGCCCTTCACCAACATTTTGAAAGGCTGGCAGTTGCATTTCGAAGTGTTCAGAGATCCCAATTTCTTGTGCTGCCACCAATCCTTCCGGGTTATCACGCTTGGCTAATTCAATATCTGACAAATTTCTATTAATATCGTAATCAATCACCCGGGGCCAGGACAATCCTTCAATGGCAAACACATGTTGCACTTCCTGTGCGCCTTGTACCATACGAATTTGCACTTTTTCCCCTTCATAGGCTTCCAGAATGGGCGTGCACGGGTCGCCGTGTTCCCGTGTGGCAAACACAAAAGCAAGATCTCCTTCCTTTCCTTTTTTCTGGCGCGTAATACTTTGCCGTTTTTCAAGAATTGGTTGACCATCTTCGTCAAAATCAACGGCTTTCAGGCCACATAATGTGTCTTCAGGGATTTGCAATTTGTCATCCATTTGCCCGATACGCAGCGGTATCGGTTCGTGTTTATAATTTACCAAATACGGGTTGTGATGGTCTTTCGATATGGCCTCAGGTTTAAATGGCGGATCAACCGGTCTGCCATTTTGATCCCACCACTTTTGGGCATGCGCATGCAGCCATTCAAGAGCAGTTTTGGGCAGACTACCCGTAGCAGTTTGTTTGGTTTTATCCGCTTCGCTCAAAAGACGACCCATTCCTTGTGTTTCAATCTCGTCATCCAGTCGCGGATCATAGAGCAACGCAAAGTCCGCTACTGCCAATGCAAATTCTCGATGGTTTTCGTGGGTAAGCCAGTCTTTAGCACCCACAATCATAGCCATTGAGCCAACCGCTTGACCCTTCTCATCTGCCAAAGGCGTACCGTCCGGTTTTAGCCACTCAGACCCGGTAGGTTCTATCAGTAACGCCGAATAAAATCCATGCTGCTGAATGGATGATGGCGCAAGATGATCGTGCGTAAATACAGTACGTAGCGTCCGGTCCAGGCATTCTTTCTTCGGGTCAGTAGGACAAGGCATATCAGGACGTTCAGCTTGGTGCATACTATGCATATTATTATTTGCGTCCTTCTCGGCATTGACTGTCAACAGTGGGTCAGCGAACCAGCGCTGAATAGTTGTCTGATAGGCTTCAATCAATTCACCATTCAACGTTTTTCCTAGACTTAGTTCTCGTCTTGTTTCTTGTTCTCGTGCACCGCCCAATGCATTAGCCGCTTTGATGCGCTCTTCCACCGCGCCACGTGCCAAGGTACCATCTTCATAATTAAACCCGTTCGCGGATCCATCCGAAGATGTAACATCGAATTTCACCAGATGAATATGCTGGCCAATGATATCCGTTGGGGTTGCAACCTGGAAATCATCCAGTTCGAGTTCCTTGTGTGTCCGGTTCTGATGCTTAAATTCAATACATTCACCGGATGCGGCTCGGAAGAAAAAGGGTTCCATATCATGTCTTCGCTGATTTTCAATGCCTTCCGCTTCTTTTGTCAGCACGTTAATCCGCGCTTGCGGGTCATGCCATCCGGCCCGATTCACTACCAGATCCAGCCCAATTGCAGAAACCTCATAACTACGAAAACCTTCTAAAGCCGGATCAGGTGTAAATAACGTTTGTTCGTGTATGAATTGATCTTTGATCGACTCACCCTCAGAGTCCGGCGCACCGCAAGGATCAGCAAATGGCGCACCTGGTTTGGGCGGTGCACCATTGACAAAGAACCGGGCCTCGCTTCCATCAGGCTTGAGGGTCGGATAGCCGGTTGTTTCATCTTTTCGCACAAGCGTACCGTCAACCAAGCGAATTTTTTCCGCTTTGCCCGCATGAAAGTCCATCGCTTGCCTCTCAAGCGGCTCACCCTCATGGTCTAGCAAAGCGAGATCCGCATGCGTGAGTTCTAGACGAAAATCTCCCAACGCCAACGATTGCCGCAAAAGTGTATTGGCACGCTCCGTTGCGTCTTCGGGGAGTTGATCAATGTCTTCATCAGTCAGAAAAACAGGTTTACGCTCACCGCCATGAAACACGTGACGCGGGAGTCCACCGTGGAGCAGATGTTTCTGTTCATTTTTGGCAAAGTCGAGTGGTGGTTGAGGTGCGCGCTGACCCGGCTTACCGGGAATATAAAAAGGATACCCCGGCATTCCTTCTGCCACATCATAGTGCGGTAAAGGCGGCAGGCCCTGGCCAGGCAGCGGAAGCAGCGCCGGAATGGGTGTGCCCTCACCATTCAGGCCGGTCACTGGATTGGTACCGGTTCGTTTCTCTTTCGAGTCTTGCCGAGTAGTTGACAATGCGATTTGCGGATTACCGATTAAATCAATAGATGATTGGCCATCCGGAAGTTTACGAGTGCCATCCTCAAATACATCATGAGTACGCCAAAGCGCCCACATTCCCTGGGCAAAATGAGGATAGAGATGGCAATGAAAAATCGAATCTCCTGGCGTTCGATTACGATTTCCGCCTCCATTTGTCAAATGCCAGTCGCTCGTTCCCCAACGGGACAAACCGCCATCATATATATCGTAATCAAACCCCTGTTGCGGTGCGATTGTTTGTGAATCCAAATAAGTACCAGAATTGCTATCTGCCGAGGATACCCACTGATGTGCATGAAGATGGAACACATGTGTTTCCTTCGGTCCGGCATGTAGGTTACGGAATTTGATACGATCGTTCAAATAAGAATGATGAACGTTAGAGGGATCATCAACAAAATTCTCCAGCAGCGCAGGGTCTCCATTTGCCCAGGACTGCAGAAAAAATTCTTCATAGAGGCATTCGACACATTGAGCAGACGGACCGATACCCTTACGGTTGGCAAGCAGAATCGATCCCATACCGCTGGCACCATAGTTGATAGCAAACCCATCACGCACACCGCTTAACTGGCGACTTGTTTCCAGTTCTTGAAATTGATTGGCATAAAAAGTTTTCAATTCATCATGGAACACCACAGTAAATTCACGGAACGCGGGCACTTCTGGATCTTCAGGATTTGCTTCCCAAATCACCGCGTTTAAATCACTATGAACCAGGTCATATATGCCTCGACCCGCAACATCCGTCTGACCTGTCGATTTAAGCATATTCAGGTACGGATTGCCATTCACATCAGCCGCATCATAGTCAAGTGCGCCCTGGCGTGCATCATCAGCAACATGCTTGCGTGGCCATGCCGCATCCAACACAGAAGCTGAAACCTGGCTTCGGTACCATTGACTATCCTTGGGTTCCACAATGACCACGCCAAACAAACCGTGAGTCAAACTGCCACCCTCCCCTTCGCCACCCGCCGGCGCGCCATGACTAGAAAAAAGGTGCGTCCCTTCGCGTTCAAGCTTCCATCGGCAAGTTATGGATTCTCCAGGTTTGATGGACTCAAGACCGTTACATCTTAGGTCAGTGCCAGATAAACTGGTTAGCCCTGGAATGACCAGATTCGCCGAGCGAGTTAGCGGCCAATCTGCGCCCACAACTTTATCGGCTTCATCTTTATCGAGATGACCTTCGTCGGCACGCTGTTCATGCTCAGGTGGATCAATAGGCGGAATTCTATCTGCTTCATCAATAAGATGTGAATAGGGAGAATTCGAGTTTACCGGTTTGCACTGGCTGATATCGGGCTGCTCATTCAGCAGTTCATTGGTAAAAGTGACCTCAAGTATATCATTGACATTTCCACGAAGAACCAAGGGACGCGGTCGCTTACCATTCCGCAAACGAACCGAAGATGGGCAATCCAGACCAGGCAGCCATTCCTCATCTGCTTGAACTTTCACAACGTCATGCTTCAAAGCGTAAATCATGCCGTATGGATTGACTGATCCAAACCGGTTGTAATA
>JAJFJH010000267.1 GCA_021774155.1 Nitrosomonas sp. | reverse complement strand
CCACTCACTTCTTGAAAAGACATCACCTCAGAGTCCCACTTAACCTGAAAATAAAACTTGGGCATGGGCCATACAGAAGCCGATTGACTTGCTCCATCATCTGCCATAATTAACCTCTATTTTGAGTAAAAGAATAAAAAGAAACTCGCGTTTTATTTAAGACTTCTGCAGCTGCTGCTGGAATGTGATCTCAATAAATTCTGCCGGGCGACTAATCGCCACCAGCACGGTCACATTCAACCGGCCTTCCAAAATATCTTCTGGTGTCATGGTCTCACCCAAACCCACAAATACGCCAAAAGCATCTTCTGGGCTAGCGCCGGCCAAACCACCACGCTTCCAAATGCCGGTCAAGAAATTACTGATCATACTCTTGATGGTGACCCAGGTATTTTTAACATTCGGCTCAAACACATAAGCCTTGGTTGCAAGTTTGATTGATTCTTCCAACATAATCATGGTTCTACGCACATTGATATAACGCCAATCCAAACTATTGCCGTCCAATGTACGCGCACCCCACACCAATGTGCCTTCACCAATAAAAGTACGTATAGCATTAATTGATTTACCCGCTGTCGTCACATTCAGATCTTCCTGTTCGGCGTGAGTAATCTCCACTGCTGGCGAAATAACTGCGTTCATACTGACATTTGCTGGCGCTTTCCACACGCCGCGTGAATTATCCACAGAAGAATAAATACCCGCCATTCCCGCACTCGGTGGCAACAAATTCACCTTAGCCCGGATAGCTGTCATGATGTTGTTATAGAGTGGGCAGGCGACACTTAAAATCTTGTGCAGCTCATCATCAGTAGACATTTCACTCGTCTTAGTCTTTGCGCCAAGCTCTGAAATCTTAGCCGCAATTTCTTTACTCTTCTTATCGTCCAATTTCTGCTGATCAAGTTCAGCTTTCAGTAGAGATTGCAATTTATCCTGATTAGCAACATTACCAAAACTCAAGTCATTCAACTGCACAATAGACGTATTGAGCCATGGGTAATATGCTGCTGCGTAATCCAGATTATTCGTGCCTAAATCATTTCTAAAGTTCTCAATACAACCGCTGTCTTGCGCTTCTTTGTAGCCATCATGCACATCAAGAATGGCAAATCGGTTCTTCATCACCCGCCCACAGTGCCCAAGAACTGCTTGCTGTAAATTGATGCAGTCACCTTCTTTGAGCGACATGGCGTCAGGAATGACCACCATTGTGGGTTCTTGCTCTTTTAATAAAACATTGACGCCAGCACTCAACTTAGGTTTTTCTATCTCCTGCTCAAAATTACCCACGGAGACCACATAACATGCGCCACCACCATTCTGAAAAAAAAGCATCATGCTATGATAAAGGAAGTAGCGAGTACCCAACTGTTCCAGAACATATTCTGTGCCATTACTTGAGAATTCTGCTTCTACTTGAATGGCTGGCACAGCTTTTGTTTTTGCCTCACCATTGCCTTTTTCAACCTTCGCAGGTTTAATTTCATTCAGACTAAACTGTGATTTAGGTGGGCCACCAAAAAAATTAATAAATTCAGACATAGACGAAATTCGCCACGCCTTGTTCAACAAGGTTTTTCCTTTATTATTCGCTTGTGCTGTATAACCAATAAAAGCAGGTACCGCTGTAGCAACTTCAACGACGGAATTTGGAAACGCATTTTTTTCAACAATGTAAACACCGGGTGTTTTATACTGCCCCATAACCTGCTCCTTTAAGTTGTATTAATTAGGCGACCGCTATTAATTCACGAGCCAAACCTGACCACCATTTCTTTTATTAAAAAATATAACAAAGAAATGAGCTGCAAACGGCTTAAGACATTAGTTTTACAATTCAACTAGAATAATTGTCAACTAGTTTATGTAAATTTCTGAAATTATTTCTATTTTTCCATTCACAACCGTACCATCAGTGCGACTAACACATGCATTTGGCATCCGCTTAATCAACACTTTATCGCCTATACTCCCAGTTTCTCTTAACTGAAACCGCTGACCAGACACTTCTTGCATCGGTATGGCTGATGAGGACTGCAACACTTTCCCTTGATGCCTCCCCGGCAAACTGGCATCACTCAACTCATCAAATTCAATCTCATCATCTAAATCAACAATATAAATTTTTCTTTTTGCCAAATCGCCCAGAATATAATATTTCCAGAAAGTTTGATTCGTGGCATAACATATATTGAAATTTCGCTCAGTTTCATCAAGAGTTTCAGAACATAAACCCAGCTCATCAGCCGTCACCCTTATTTGAATCACAAAGTGGGGCTTAACCAAATAATCTTTTGGTTCAAATATATCACTTAAATACGCAGAAGCCATGTCCTGATAGTCGAGCTCAGAGGCATAAGCATCACGATGCAATCGTTGTCTGCCTTCCGAATCTTTTGTGATTTGCTGGTTGCTGAAACAAAGAATCATGTTGTTATTCTCTGCTGAAGGGAGGGTATAGCTCGAAAAATAGGGGTCTTTGGAAAAAACTTTAAACGCCAGCACGAAACCATCTTCCGCATGCAGTCGCAAAATATCCATTTTATCTTCTTCACAAAAGACAGATATGCCGCTCTTTGAAGGTTTCAGCAGCAGACCTGCTCTATTTAAAAGTGAAGTAGATGAATGCGTTGGCACGAACTCAAGTGACTTACAGGAGAGGTCTGCAAAATAAGTATGCTCAATTGAGACATTAAACAGTGGTCGGTAAGCACCCATATCACCCCCAGCCAAGCATCTACGACAGATACTTAAATTAACAAATATCAACAATTTTCATGAAGTCCATCGACTACTGATGATACGCAATCAACCAACTCATTTCATAGAATTTAATTGATAACTCAAATCTAAGCACCTGTCAATCCAAATATAAAATCTTAAAATAAAACTAAAACAACTCGTCATAGCAAGTAAATACCACTCACCAAGCAACAGCTACAACAGATTCATCAGGACATTGCATGTACAAACATTCGCGAGAATAATCAAGCGCACGCTTCTTATTCTGATATCAAATTAACTAGCGATTACGAACATAAGCAGAGGAAACAAAGGCATAAAGCTCTCGCCGCGGCATTAATCTAAATACGTATTTCTTAGAAAAGACTTTTCTCCAGCGCATAATCCCGATGCCAATCAGACCAAGGCCTAGAAAAGCGAGGGTGGCCGGATCAGATGTGCCGCCGCCAACAGGAACACCAGGCGACCATTCGGCTATTCTCGACCCTTTAGCTGGATCGTACGCAACCTGATAGCTTTTCGTCGCAACAATATTACTCAAGGCCTTAAAATTATCTTGGCTACCCACCGTCCATTCAGTAGGGTACTCTATCATCACGCTATGCCCAACCCAGGTTTCTGGGGCATTTCCTGAGAAAATATCGCGCCACTTGATATTTACCATAGACTCTGTAAAAGAGGGATTCGTAAACGAAAACAGATAATCTTTTTTATTTTTCACCACCTGCACACCCAGATCGTAACCAAGGTGTAGCGCCGAAGTTGGTGCCAAACCAATGGGGGGCATGAGGTATGTCTGGCCCTGGTCTGTCATCGTGTCAGCAAAAGCTACGCTAAAGTTGACGTTATTTCCCGACTCAAAAATGAATGCGCTCTGAATGTCACGCTCATTGGACGAACCCGGGTAAATATTAAAGTCACTCCTCGCTCCATGCCCACTAGGTTCAGTAAACACAATCGCACTGACACTATTAATCAAGCCAAACAACAAGAGGACTGCTGTGATGCCAATCACCTTAATATATTTGTCATTATCGAACACGGCATCTCCAAAACAAAAACCAGGTTTAAACATCGGACCACGAGTTATAATAAAATAAGCCTTCATTAAAAATGAGCAATGATTGTGCCAATAGTTATTGTCTAGCCACATTAAAAGACGGCTAAATGTTCCTTGCGCGCTGTCAGCACACAAGTTTTTGTTAGTTGACAGACGCGCTATTATCTTCATACGCTCAACCTCTATTTTTTAGAGCACCACAACTGTCTCTCAGAAGAGACATTAAGGGCTGAGTCCTCGAAAGAAAACAAGCATCATTTTTTAAAAAATCAACATAGGAGAAAATATGGACTGGAATGTATATCTCTCCGGTGAAATACACACGGACTGGAGACAACGATTAAAAGATGGCTGTGAGGCGCAAAATTTGCCCGTTATTTTCACTTCTGCCGTCACTGATCATCAAGCGAGCGACGCTGCGGGTGATTTGCTTGGTAAAGAAGACGGCAACTTCTGGCGCGATCACAAATCAGCGAAGGTGAATGCGATCAGGACCAAAATTCTAATTGAAAACTGCGATATCGCCGTGGTTCGCTTCGGAGAAAAATATAAACAATGGAATGCCGCTTTTGATGCCGGTTATTGTGCGGCAATGGGCACACCCTATATTACGCTTCATGATGAGGATATTACCCATCCGCTCAAGGAAGTTGACGCCGCAGCAATGGCATGGGCCACGACACCAGAGCAAGTCGTCGAAATCCTAAAATATGTGACGACCAAAACATAAAATCGAAGGAAAGAATGATTACAATATGCCGTCAAGCAAGGAAATAGTTAAATGCATTGGATAGCTGAAATGACAGGGCGCAAACTAGCGCGATTTCTGTCCAAACCTGTTCAACAAAGCAATCTGGTCACCACCGTCAGTCAGGAACAACTCAACGAAACGCTGCAACCCGCAGATGTTCTTCTCGTCGAAGGCAATACTCGCCTGAGTGTGCCGATTAAATACTTAACACAATCAACCTGGTCTCATGCGGCAATGTATATCGGTAACGCACTCCCTTTTTCTTCCCACGAGTCATGGCAACTTCCATTGACGTTAGTCGAAGCCGACCTGGAAAAAGGGGTACGTGCAGTTACACTTGCTCATTATGCGCACATGCATACTCGCATTTGTCGCCCAGTTGGCCTCAGCGACGAAGACCGTAAACGAGTGGTGGATTACGTCATTGCACGTCTTGGTCATCATTACGATCTCAAAAATATCTTTGACCTTGCACGCTATCTTTTTCCCATGGCGCCTGTTCCAACACGACTGCGGCGACGCCTACTTTCGCTTGGCAGCGGAGACCCAACACGCGCCATCTGTTCTACACTGATCGCACAGGCATTTGAATCGGTACAATACCCCGTTCTTCCTGAAGTTAAACGTGAGTGGTCTGATGATCCAATGCATGCAGATTATTATGCTGAAGTATACCGAATTAGACATCACAGCTTGTATACACCGCGTGATTTCGATATTTCACCTTTCTTCGACATTATCAAACCTACAATAGAAAAAGGTTTTGATTACCACACTTTCGCGTGGAATGATGCGGCAGAGAATACGGATTAGCCGCAAATAGTGTGTGTGAGGTTAACCGATCAGCTATCTTTTCTTTTGAGGTTATACGCACATCAAAAGGGTCGTATGGCGAATTTACCTGCCACAAAGAAGATCAACTACTCTGACCTCTTTGATTAATCTAATGGCAGCAATACATTAGATCTGCCTCACTTATTCTTCAATTAAGTTATGCGTCCCCTGCCTGAATTCAAGCAACATGTATTAATGTTGAACCTGACACTTTTGATGTGTGACGAAGTCTCATATGAGGAGTTAGGCGTTATTGTGCATCCTTCTGGCTCTAAATCCAAAAATTCCCGCGCCAATTGTTAACAGCATCAACGTGCTAGGCTCTGGTACACTGGTAGTGCCGCTAAATGAGCCACCTAAGACGCTTCCGACTCCTCTATATCTGCCTGAATAATCGCTTGCTACCAAGAGCCCATCGTTTCCTACGCCAACAATTATCGTGCCGTCGTTAGGAAACAAATCACCTGGATTGGGAGTGGGCCTTATTAGTGCAACAGTAGGTTTCGGTGGAGGTGAATCAGTTAGAAGTGATTTGGCTCCGGCGCTGACACCTACCAGCAGACCTGTTGCAAGAGCCCCAACCTTAACTCCAGCGACGAGACCAGCTGGTGGCAAGATTGTTCCGACCCCGACACCAACAGCAACTCCTGCCCCAACTCCGACCACAGTTTCTGCTCCTAAGACCCAGCCCCATAAGGAGCTCGCACCAATTTTTGTCAGTTGTTCAAAATCGAAATCAATGTAATCATCTACCTGAGAATCATAAAACCACCGAGTTTCTCCAGTCATGGTTAGCGGATCATTGCCTAGTGAACCATTCCCAGTAAATGAAACTATTATATCTTGTCCGTTCTGACCACTTAGCGAACCAGAATAGTTTAGCTGTAAAGCCTTCCCACCGAAAATTCCTGAGCCAGAATAGCTCCAGCTGTTTTGATCAAAGGACCCGGACCAATTGATCGGTTGTTTGATTATTCCGCTTCCTGTATCGGCAAGAGTGGTAAAGACAGACGTCGTTGCCTCCATCATAGTATGTAGATTCATAGATTCGGTGAACAAAAGTGCACTTGCTGTCCTTATATTCGCCCCAACTACCACCACCGATATTACTATCAACTTAATTATCGTTTTCTTCATTGTTACTCTCCTCTAGCTCACCGACTTGCGGGTTAACATATTGCGGCACTTATTAATTAGCATGTTATTCCGCAGCTCCAGTATCGAAATATTAACGACCATTTTTGAAATTGAACTCTGTAATTCAACGGAGTCAAAGCAGCTAATCATCCCAACAATCCCAACCAGACCCCAAACCATACCCCACTCACCCTGAGAACAATATAAGCAATCCCTTAGTTTTCCTAAGGAATCCCTTAGAAAACAAAAAGACAATCCATAAAAACTCAAATAATACGATACCCAATTGCCAAACGAACAAGCTGGACGATGTTTTCCAGCTTTAATTTTTTCATGATATGAGAGTGATGGACACTGACGGTTTTGGCGCTGATGGAAATGATTTGTGCGATTTGGGGGGAGGAATTGCCTTCGGCGATGAGTTTGAATATTTGGAATTCTCGCTTGGTGAGGCCATTTAATGGATTGCCGGGGGTGTCTTGGCG
>JAJFJH010000266.1 GCA_021774155.1 Nitrosomonas sp. | reverse complement strand
TGCGATCAATAAAGCATGGGTTTTGGGAGACAGTCGTTTTAAGAAACAAATTGAGAAGCAGGTTGGGCGAGGCGTATCGCCCAAACTAAAAAACGGCGACAGAAAATCAGCAAAATATCAGGCAAGCAAGAAGATTAAGTTACTCTGACCATGTTGATGTACCCTTAAGTTCAACGTTAATATAAAAAATTTTTGAAAACGGTCTTTATGAATGAAAAGCCCAGTCGCTTGAAAATACCCCCTGTTTTTCTGAATTCAGCTGGAATCATTTGCTCACTTGGTGCTGGATTACAGTCTGTACAAAACAACTTATTTAGTGATGACCCTGAATCTAGTTACTTAAAACAATCTCCTGAATATTCAACAGATCGCCATCTCCCGCTTGGATTGATAAAAGACCCTTTGGCAGCTGTGCCCATTGCAGACGAAGATACCCGTAATAACCGCGTATTAACGACAGCTTTAACACCATTATTGCCTGAAATTGAAGTGTATAGAACGCGATTTGGGCCGCACCGAATTGCTGTTGTGATTGGTACGAGCACGTCAGGCATTTCAGATGGAGAAAAAGCTTTAAGTTACCATTGTCAACATAATGAATTTAATAATAATTATAGCTATAGTAAGCAAGAGATTTCTTCGCCTTCTCGCTACGTAGCGCAGTGGCTTGGACTGCGTGGTCCTGTGTTTTCTGTTTCTAGTGCTTGCACCTCGGGTGCTAAAGCTTTGACTTCAGCTGCCAGATTGTTGCAGCTGAGAGTTTGTGATGTGGTGATTGCCGGAGGTGTAGACACATTATGTCATATGACTGTGCAGGGTTTCTCTTCATTATCAATTATATCTGAATCGATATGCAACCCATTTAGTAAGAACCGTAATGGCATGAATATTGGCGAGGGTGCGGGGCTGTTTATACTGACTCGTGAACCCGGTCCTGTATGTTTGGCAGGTTTTGGTGAGACTTCAGATGCGTATCATATTTCTGCGCCACATCCTGAAGGAAAAGGTGCCAAGCGTGCGATGCGGCAGGCATTGCAGCAGGCTAATATGACACCAGAGATGGTTAATTATATAAATTTTCATGGCACAGCAACCGAACATAACGATAAAATGGAAGCTTTGGCGGTGCATCGTGTTTTTGGCGCTGACATTGCTTGTAGCTCAACTAAACCGCTGACAGGCCATACATTAGCAGCAGCTGGTGCTATTGAGGCTGTTTTTTGTTGGTTGGCTTTGCAACGAGATGATGGAAAGTTGCCACCACATCATTGGGACGGGCAAGCAGATCCAGAACTGCCCGAATTAACGGGTATTGCGACAGAAAAAATTAATGGAAAGCTGACAACTGCAATGAGTAATTCATTTGCTTTTGGGGGAAATAATACGTCTTTGCTCTTGTCTAGAGAATGATGAAACCCGAATACAATATCATTGATGTGGTTCCGCATGGACAGTCGATGTCGTTGCTGGATAGCATTGAAGACTATTCTGATAAAAGCTTGGTTGCAATGGTTACGATTACAGAAAATAGTTTGTTCTGTGAATCAAAAGGTGTGCCTGCTTGGGTTGGTGTGGAATACATGGGGCAAGCCATTGCAGCTTATGCGGGGGTTGGAGCACGTAAATCTAACCGGCCGGTGAAGATCGGTTTTTTAGTGAGTACCCGCCGCTATGAATCACCTTGTAGCTATTTTCCTGTCGGGATGACTTTATCCGTGAGTGTGAATCAAATTACTGAAAATATCACCGGGCTGCAAGTCTTTGACTGTAGGCTTACAGCCAAAGATATCGAAATACAAGCTAATTTAAATGTATACATGCCAGAAAATATACAAGCATTCTTCGAGGAGAAGCATGAGTGAGTGACGCCGTATTGGTCACAGGGTCCAGTCGTGGTATTGGCAAGGCTATTGCATTAAAGTTGGCTAAAAACAATTATTCGATTGTCGTACATTGTCGCACAGAGCGAGAAGCGGCTGAGGCCGTGCGGCAGGAAATTATTGATGCTGGTGGGCAAGCTAGGATATTGCAGTTTGATGTGTCTGACCGTGAACAATCACGTTTAAGTTTGCAACAGGATATAGCGCGACATGGGGCATATTATGGCGTTGTGTGTAATGCGGGCATTATACGTGACGCGGCTTTTCCAGCCATGACGGGTGAGCAATGGGATGAAGTGATTCATACTAACCTGGACAGTTTTTACAATGTACTGAATCCAGTCATCATGCCGATGGTTCGACGGCGTAAACCGGGACGAATTGTTACACTGGCTTCTGTTTCCGGTTTGATCGGTAATCGTGGACAGACGAATTATAGTGCGGCCAAAGCGGGCATCATTGCGGCAACTAAATCGCTGGCTTTGGAATTAGCTAAACGCGACATTACAGTGAATTGTGTTGCGCCAGGACTTATCGAGACTGAGATGACTGATGAAGTGCTCGTTGAAGAGGCACTTAAATTAATACCCGCGAGGCGCGCAGGAAAGGTTGAAGAAGTGGCAGCATTAGTTAATTTTTTAATTTCACCGGAATCGTCATATATTACGCGGCAAGTAATTTCAGTCAATGGAGGGTTGTGTTGATGAGGCGAGTTGTTGTGACAGGTATGGCTGGATTTTCTCCAATTGGCAATGACTGGCCGACAATAGCTAAAAACTTAAGAGCGGGCAATACCGGTATTCGCTACATGACGGATTGGGAATGTTACGAAGAATTAGAAACACGTTTGGGGGCGCCAGTCAGTGATTTTGAACGACCAAGCCATTATACGCGTAAACAAGTACGTAGCATGGGGCGGGTTGCATTAATGTCGACTGTCGCCACGGAGCGAGCGCTGGAAGATGCGGGGTTGTTAGCTAATGAAGAAATAACAGATGGTCGCATGGGCGTTAGTTATGGTTCGTCAATAGGTAGTACAGAGGCAATTGCAGATTTTGGTAATATGCTTTTGAATCACTGTAGTAGTAATATTAATGCTAATTCTTATCTAAAGATGATGAGTCATACCGCCCCGGTCAATATCGGTGTCTTCTTTGGTCTCAAAGGTCGCGTCATTCCAACATCTAGCGCTTGTACATCAGGTAGCCAGGGAATTGGTTATGCCTATGAAGCGATCAAATATGGTCATCAGGATTTAATGGTTGCCGGTGGTGCGGAAGAGCTTTGTGCGACTGAGGCAGCTGTGTTTGATACGTTATATGCAACGAGTACGCGAAATGATACGCCAGAATTAACACCGCGACCATTTGACAAGGATAGGGATGGATTAGTCATTGGCGAGGGTGCGGCTACTTTAATATTGGAAGAACGCGAACACGCGATTCAACGCGGCGCTGCTATCCATGCTGAGATTATTGGATTTGGCACCAATTCTGATGGCGCACATGTCACCCAGCCGCAGGCGGATACGATGTATCGAGCGATTGCTTTGGCATTAGCACAGTCAGGAAAGAAACCACAAGACATTGGCTACGTTAGCGCACATGGTGCTGCGACTCATCGTGGAGATATTGCCGAAAGTCACGCAACCCATCGGTTATTTGGAAACAAAATACCCATTAGTGCATTTAAAAGTTTTACGGGCCATACTTTGGGGGCTTGTGGTGCGCTAGAAGCGATGGTGACTATTCAAATGATGAATCAAGGATGGTTCCATGGTACAGCCAATCTTGAAAACATTGATCCTGAATGCGCGCAGCTCGATTACCTTGCTGGAGAAGGGCGTGAATTTGAGACAAATTATGTGATGAGTAATAACTTTGCGTTCGGTGGTATTAATACTTCATTGATATTTACAAAAGTAAGCTAGTCTCATGTCATGATAAGTTGGCTTAACTCGAAAACTATTTCACAGTATGATGACATTACAGTGGGATATGTGTCGAGTTAACCAGACTAAGGGACGTTATTCTTGTGTGTCGTTTATTAAGTCATACGTGATTTCTGGATTGAGTCCCATGGGCCAATAAATCAATGCAAATGGCGGCCAAAAAATTGAAACAACTCGGAATTTAGCACGCAACCTTCCCTCTTTTGTTGTCTGTCCGTCTTTTTCTAGGCGATAAGGAATGCCGCCGCCAGGAGGAAAACCTGCAGCTGTCCAGAAATAAGGTGCTGTGGTGACTTGTCCCGTTGATGAAATCTCGACAGCTTCTGGGCGTTCATAGATATAAAGTTTTGACCCTTCTTCAATCTTAAAATTACCTGTGGTTGTGCAACCTGTGATGAATGCTATCAATAGGCTGAGACCTGTTATTTTCATTAGACTTAACACCAAATTCCTCCTCAATGTTGAGATTGATAATAATTTATGTGTTTCATTGCTTAAAAGCTAATTACTAAGCGTTTTGATTATGCCATAGCTTGAACTAAGAGTTTTAAAATGAGCGACCAATTCAACTAATTAATTGTTGAAATTAACGATGAATATGTTTTTTATTTATGCAAAAATAAGTCTAGATAAGATAAGAATATAGTTGTCTGACACTTCCGGGTTCGGGAGATAGTAATCGAACATCATTGGACAAATAAGGATTTGAAGGGCTGCAAGTGTGATGTCAGGTGCGTGATATGTTGCTAAGAGTGATAGGAATCTACTAGACTATTTTGTCGATATTACACACCAGTATTTAGTCGAAAATTATGAAAAAACTTAATTGATATTAGTTGCATTATTTATGTTTATCTAAGAATTTATGAATAGTGAAGTTGACAAGAAATATACTGCTTGGGTTAAAGAGTCTGTTTTTGGTATTTGGTTTCTCAGTACAGATACTTGGGTTAAGCATGTTCTAATAAAGGCGCTGGATGACCTTGAGTCTTTGATTGATGAACGCAAGCAAAGCTATCCGGTTATTTTAGACGTCGGTAGTGGTTATGGACATTCTTTATGGATGCTGGATCAGCGGTTTAATCCTGAGAAAATAATCGCGCTAGATATTGACCCTAAATCTGAATTACGTGCTCAAAAAAATATTGCGCGGTGTCATTGCGAAGTGCATGTCCAGAGTGACAATGCTGCTGAACTGAAATTGGATGATAACTCCGTAGACCTGTTATTTTGTCACCAGACTTTTCATCATTTGGTTGATCAGAAGCGTGCTATCCAAGAATTTTTTCGCGTACTAAAACCTGGTGGCGTACTTTTATTCGCTGAGTCTTGCCGTCGTTATATCCACTCTTTTCTGATACGTCTGTTATTTCGTCATCCTATGGACGTTCAGAAAACCGATCTTGAATATATTGAATTTCTTCGATGCGCAGGTTTTGAATTTGAAGAACAGAATATTTCTCGCCCCTTTCTTTGGTGGAGCCGCGAAGACCTAGGTGCTTTCGAGTTTTTCGGATTTCCTGAAAAACCAGAAAATCGAGAGGAGACCATGGTGAATATAGTCGCTCTCAAACCTGACAAGCCAAACTCTTAGCAATTCTAAGCATTATCATTTTAGTTACGTTGTGAATGTTTAATCCTTTCGCTGGTTCAGCATCTATATTATCTCTACTTTTCCATTAAAGAAGATAAAAACAAGAACAAGATTCACGTAAGCCTATAAAATGTAATTAGGAGGTGGGGTAGAGTCAATTTAATAATTTTCTTTAGATTTTACTTATGAAAAAGACAACAAGAGGTTTTTTTCGCTTTGGAAGTCGTCTATTCCGGAATGTAATGATAGGCGCGCTTATTTTTTTCCTTGTCCTTGTTGGATATTTAACTAATGAGGTGCTTGACTACAATAAACGTGAGATTTTAAAAGATACCCGTAATTCATTATCTTCTATTCTGCAAACTACGACGGAAGGGCTGAAAATATGGATAGCCGACAAAAAAAAATACATGACTCAAGTGGGAGAGAATGCTGTCCTTGTTAAGGATATTAAGCGCTTATTGAATGTTCCACCGAATGCAAAAGAGCTGCTTGAATCCGATGAATTAGCAGATATACGTCAATTCTTTGAGGAAACAATAGATCGATTCGGAGAAACGGGATTCTTTATTATTAATGCAGATTTTATCACTATAGCTTCAAAGCGAGACGATAATATTGGCAAACGTAATGTGATTGCGGAGAATCGTCCTGATTTACTTGAGCGTGTTTTCAAGGGTGAAACTGTTTTTGTCACTCCTATCCTTTCGGATGTTTATCTACATGAAAATAAGTCAGAAATTCCTCGACTCTCCTCAACAATTTTTATTGTAGCTCCGGTACGTGATACGAATGGCAGCATCCTTGCCGCTTTAGCTAGAAGGTTGGATCCCTCTGATGATTTTTCCAGAGTTATTCAATTGGGACGGATCGGTGATTCTGGGGAAACCTATGCGTTTAATAGAAATGGAAAATTATTGTCTGAAAGTCGTTTTGACGATGACCTAAGAAACATAGGTCTGATAGCACATGACGCAAAAGGTATTCTGGAAATCGAAATTCGAGATCCCGGCGGTAATATGGTCACAGGCTATCGACCAGAAATACCGCGCCATCAACAGCCGTTCACTAAGATGGCAGAGAGCGCTATTCGTGGCGAAGCCGGTGAAGATATGGTGGGTTATCGAGATTATCGTGGTGTGCTTGTCTACGGCGTGTGGCTTTGGGACAGTCTGTTAGGACTAGGAATTACAACAGAGATTGATGTTGAAGAAGCATTACAACCCTACCGTGTCGTTTCTTGGACGATGATAGGTGTACTAGGTCTGGTGTTGTTTTGTTCTTCGGCTGGTGTAATTTTTACCCTTTTCTTTGGTGAACGTGCCAATCGCATACTGCAAAAAGCACGAATGGGGCTGGAAGAAGAAGTGCAGCAAAGAACGGCTGATTTGCGTGAGAATGAAAAGAAACTGAATAAAGCACTAAAGGCATCTAAAGCTGCAGCACATGCCAAAACGTCATTTTTGGCTAATATGAGTCATGAGATACGTACGCCAATGAACGCGATTATTGGTTTCTCTGAGATTCTCACTCAAACCAAATTGGATGACATGCAGAGTAAGCACATTAATACAATTAATCGATCTGCCAAATCACTACTATCCTTGCTTAATGATATTCTCGATATTGCTAAAGTGGAAGAAGGGCGGTTGGAGATTGAAGCAATTATTTTTAATCTTCCGCAAGTGATAGATGATGTATTGTCAACGTTGAGTATTAAGGCGCTGGAGAAAAATATCATGATTAATTTGCAGTACGACCCAGCATTGCCAAATAGCTTTATTGGTGACCCAGCACGGCTGAGACAAGTATTAATCAACCTCATCGGTAATGCGATAAAGTTTACCGATGAGGGTAGTGTCACGCTTCAGGTAGAGCCTGAGAAAGAGAAAGATTTTTTACATTTTAAGATTAAGGATACAGGCATTGGTATCCCAGCAAATCGCCTAGAAACAATTTTTGCGCCATTCACTCAAGCAGACACATCAACAACGCGGAAATATGGTGGTACAGGACTTGGAACGACGATCAGCCGACAAATAGTCGAATGTATGAAAGGAAAAATTTGGGTGGAGAGTGAAGAAGGGGTTGGATCGATATTTCACTTTACAGTTTTTATTCCTCAGGCTGATAGCGCAGCTCCAAGTAAAGCTAGCACAGGAAAAACTCAGGCGGCGTTTCGTGCTACGCGCGCATTGAAAATCCTACTGGCAGAAGATATCCCTGAAAATGTTGAGTTGGCTTCAATTCGTCTAGAAGCGGTTGGACATCAACTTGACGTTGCGGTAAATGGCCTAGAAGCAGTGGAAAAATTTAGCAAAGGAAGTTACGACTTGATTCTGATGGATGTGCAAATGCCAGTTATGGATGGTTTAGAAGCAACTCGGAAAATTAGAAAAATGGAAGTTAAGCTGGGTGGCCATATTCCCATTATTTCTTTGAGTGCTAGTGTATTGATGAGAGATAAAACGGATTGTGTTGAAGCGGGAATGGATGGGTTTGTTAGTAAACCGATAGATTTTAATAAATTGTTTGCAGAGATCACTAAGGTTATCCCAAAAGATAGCGGCACGGTTATTGATGAATTAGAAATTTCTCCACCAAAGAACAATACAGATTTTCCTGAATTGGTGGGTATTGATACTCGGCAGGGGCTTAAAAACTGGCGTGATGCTAAACGCTATAGTCAAAGCTTAATTAGTTTCTCGAAGAATCATCAGCAAGACGGCCTGCTCATAAAGCAGGCGTTAGAAAATAAGGACTTGGAAGCCGCCGCGAAAATAAGCCATGCATTAAAGGGTGTGGCAGGAAATTTGTCAATTACACATGTCGCAAACATTGCGACGGAAATTAATAGCGCACTGAAAGATAAGCGTGGTGGGTATGAACCATTAGTTGATGAGCTGAATAAATCCATTGATGAAATAGTCGCAGTCATTAATCAGCTGGATAATCAAGCTGATATTAGGAGCGATAATCAGAAAGTTGATTTCAATGCCAATAAAGTAACAAAACTCTTTAACGACATGTTGGCGGCACTTGAGACAGATGATCCTAATAATATTGAACCCATACTTGAGCAGCTAAAAAGCTCGCTAAAGTGGAGTCAACTTAAAATACTCGTTGATCACGTCGAAAATTTTAGTTTTCGTGAGGCAGAGCGTTCAACCCGAGATTTGGCTGAAGAATTAGGTCTTGATATAGGAAACAAGAATGGCTAAAAAGAGAATTCTCATCGTTGATGATGAGCCCAATAATTTACAAATCCTACGCCAAATTTTGAATGCTGATTATTCATTAATTTTTGCAAAGAATGGCAAGGAAGCGTTGGATGCGGTGGTAAAGCATCAACCGGATCTTGTGTTGTTGGATGTGATGATGCCTGTAATGGATGGCTATGAAGCATGTCAACGTATAAAAAATAATCCCGCGACGCAATCTATCCCAGTTATTTTTGTTACTGCAATGAGCGATGTTGATGATGAGTCGCATGGATTTGATATGGGTGCAGTGGATTATATTACAAAGCCAGTTTCGGCTCCCATCGTTTTGTCCCGTGTGCGTACACATTTGTCGTTGGTGCATGTTAATGAATTACAAAAGAGTCAGCGGGTTGCGGTCTATATGCTGGGTGAGGCGGGTCATTATAAAGATGTCGATACTGGTGCTCATATTTGGCGTATGGCCGCCTATAGCAGTGCAATTGCCAAAGCAGCAGGGTGGGCTGAAGATGCCTGTGAGCTCATGGAGCTTGCGGCGCCCATGCACGACACGGGAAAAATAGGTATTCCCGATGCGATTTTGAAAAAAACAGAAAAGTTAGATGCCGATGAATGGGAAATAATGAAAAATCACTCAGTTATTGGGCACAGCATTCTTTCTAAAGGCGATACGCCACTGTTTAAATTGGCCGCCGAGATTGCGCTTTATCATCATGAAAAATGGGATGGCAGTGGTTATCCAGAAGGGTTAGCCGGTGAGAATATTCCTGAGTCTGCCCGAATCATTGCCATTGCAGATGTTTTTGATGCATTGACCATGAAGCGGACTTATAAAGAGGTTTGGTCAATTGAAGATGCCGTTGCGGAGATAGAAAAAGGAGCGGGGGCGCACTTTGATCCACGCTTAGAGAAAATATTTAA
>JAJFJH010000265.1 GCA_021774155.1 Nitrosomonas sp. | reverse complement strand
CCAGACATGCAAAAATTGCTCACCACCCAATCAATATTGCCGCAGGTCAGCGAGTTATAAACAATATCTATCATATTCAGAATGTTAATGCCTATGACAGTCGACTCAAACAATGGATGGCAAAGTTTCACGGCGTGGCGACACGTTATCTCAGAAATTATCTGGGATGGCATAGAATGGTTGGTCGTCTCGGTCAAAGTATTACGCCAACTTTATGTTTCTTATCTTCTCTTGGGAAAACAAGACAATTTCAACAATTAACTGTGACATAGCCAATAATATCTTTCAATACTGTTCGATACGGCTCTTCAAACACTTTATTGCGATACTTTGGTATCCATACAAAGTGATACATTAACCTGTATACGTGATGCGTATTTCTCTGCAAATCCATAAGCTGGATAGCGTACAATGGCTGATGCCATTGTACGCTATCCAGCTCGGGGGCAAGCCCCCGAGATTTACGCTACGCGGTTAAAGACGGTATTGAAGTAATATCAGACAACCAAGCCGCCGCTTGATTTAATGATCAGGGCTATGTCACTCTTAGTTATTGGTCGGAGTACATGCCTAATGCTGCAAGTACGATAGCGCGAGGAGATAGCGAGTCACTGGCTTGATCAATCATTCGTCTCCAGCCGAGATAATTTGCAAGGTAACGCGTAGCAATACCGTGAAATCTACGCACCCACTCTTTGAGTCGACTATCGTAGGCATTGACATTCTGAACGTGATAAACCTTGGCAATAACTCGAACACCGGCGGTTAAATTGATTGAGCGGTGTACGATGCCTATTTCACGAGCAGCAGCACCCAATGCTTTGCTACCGTCTGTGCATAGGATGGCATCATCTGCCATTATGGACTTGAGTGCAGCAATATTTATTTTGTTAGCCTTTTCTAGAATGAAATTGGTAGTGCTTCCAGTGCGATCACGGCAAATTAGCACAGGAACTTGCTCGTCGGATAGGCCACGCTTAGAAGCCTTTCTTTCCACCACGCTTGCGTGGAGCACGAGTCATTCCTTGTTTCTTACCCTTGAACGATTCAAGAAAAAATGCTTCGTCCTTGGGCAAAGCAAGAAAACGATGGCGCCAGCGCAATGACGTGTTTCGATGCACATCACAGGCTTTAGCGCTTTTACGAACACTTTGTCCCTCAGTCATTTGCTGTGCATATTCCAACCACTTGTCCTTGTGGCGCAGTCGAGCCAGCGGTGCTCCTGTCAGCGCATTAAAGGTGATTTTGCAAGTGGCGCAACGATAACGCTGTAATCCAGAAGCCAAACCCCAACGCGCAATCTGATCATGTCCACATTTAGGGCAGGTCGGCGTTACATTTGTACGACTCTCAATCAAAGTATGGACGAGCTGACTTTGTCCAAATGAGTCTCCAGAAATCCCCGTTGGCGTGGCGTCAGCTTCTCAAGCTCCTCCATCAATACCTGAAATTTTTCAACTTCCATGCCTTCTAATATCTAATTGATTGCTAATCATATTAGTATAGACCACTAATTAAGAGTGACACGGCCATGATCAAACATCAAGTTTGACAATAACTCTGTATATTTGCGTATGATGTTGATAATATATTAACAGTTGATAGGGTTATTAAAAATCTCCATTTCGGAATTAAACTAGCTTAAAATACAAGAAGTTTTTTAATTATGTTAAATATGAATCTCTGTTAAAGGAATTATGAAAACATATTCAGAATTACCTGATATTGCAACAATACGTGCTTCGGCTAATGAGGCATGTGCGATGTTGAAGACCTTAGCAAATGAGGATAGGTTGTTAATTTTGTGTCAATTAAGCGAAGGTTCAAAGAATGTTGGTGAGCTAGAAGCTTTATTGAAAATTCGTCAGCCGACACTCTCACAGCAATTGACGGTGTTGCGTGAAGAACAGTTGGTGAAAACGGAGCGTAAGGGAAAGTATATTTTTTATAGTCTTGAGAGTATAAAAGCAGCCAAGATTATGGAAACTTTATTTGAACTATACTGTGGCGACGATTAGGCATAATTCTCAATTGATTATTCAACAATACTTTAAGGGTTTATGCCCAACAATTTTACCTGGCGTGAAATATCAATCAGGTTCGCGTTAGTATTTTTTTGTTTAGTGCTATGGCGACACGGGTTGAACCAAATAGCTATTCCTGCCCTTACGTTAGCTTGGATCGTTGATGGCGGATTGCTAAGATTCGGACAAGTAATTAAAGAACCACTTGTGCAGGCGATCTTGGTGTTATGTGCTGCATTATTACTTGGGTTGCTTTGGAGTGATTATCCTGATGGTGGACGTATGAAATGGAAAAAATATTTTATTCTTCTAACATTTATTCCCTTCTTTTCACTTTTAAATAAAGCGCGGTTGCCGTGGGTAATTGGTGCGCTACTAGTTGGCTATTTTAGTGTCGTATTTATTGGTGTTTATCAATGGGTTATTCTGGATCAGCAGGGTGTTTCAGTCTTTGGGATGTCTTATCTGAATTTCTCAGCTATGCTTGGTGTCGGCGTCATATTGGCCTTTTATCTGGCGCTGACAGTTCAAGCGAAGACGTTGAAGGCACTGTTTTTAATTCTTGCACTTGCGCTATTGTTTGTCCAGTTTCATCAGAATGCAAGAGGCTTAATTTTGTCCACACTTAGTACACTAACGTTCTTGGTTTTTTTGCTATATCGAGTAGAAGTTAAAAGAGTCGTAGTTGTTTTAGCGTCATTAATGATTGTAATAGCTATTTTTGCATTTAATAGCGCGGTTTTCCAAGAGAGAATTATACAGGTTAAGCGTGATATTGAGTTGTTGCAGCAAGGAGATTATAGTTCCAGCGTGGGTTATCGAATTGCTATATGGGATGTCGGTATTGATGGCATTGCTAAGAAACCTTGGTTTGGACATGGTACGGGCATGCCGGTTAGTTATTTTGAAAATACGATTGTGTCGTATAAAGGTGGTGCATATAAAGAGTTGCCTGCATTCCAAAGAACCACGCATTATCATAATGATTGGATCGAGATAGGTATGCACCTTGGTTTGCTTGGAATTCTGGCTTTATCTTTTCTTTATTGGAACTGGTACCGATCATTTAAAGTGTATCAACTACCTATTCTTGGCGCGACTTTAGTTTGTTACATATTTCTGGCTGGATTAACAGATAGTTTTATTCTTTATAATAGAATTCCAATCTTGTTGCTTGTAATTACGGCTATTACGATTTTCTGGCAACGTGAAATCCAAAAAAATAAAGACCCATGTGAGTGTTAGTATCCCTGTCAGTCAATGCAAAATTGATGGGATGCTAACGCGGCGTACTCGAAATCTTGTTTTTTTAGGAGATGGTGATGACTAAAATACAACCCCCAGCAACAATAAATCCCACAGTTATTGTTCCTGTCGATCCCGTTATTGAAAATTATATGCGTGGTTTAGTGAATCATACGGATCATCCTGTTTTAATTGAAATGGAAGTATTGGCCAGACAAAACAATTTTCCGATTGTTGGTCGCCTAGTCGGAATATTTCTTGAAAACCTGGCAAGGATGGTTAATGCCAAGCAAGTTTTTGAGTTTGGCAGTGGTTATGGTTATTCAGCTTATTGGTTTGCTAAGGCGGTCGGGCGGAGTGGGCGTGTCGTCTGTACTGATGGCGACTTCCTAAACAAAGATAAAGCTGAGCAATATTTATCATCTGCTAAATTATGGGATAACGTTGAATTTCATGTTGGCATAGCACAAGAAATTTTCAAGCAAACAAACGAGATGTTTGATATTTGCTACAATGATGTTGATAAGGGAGATTATCCTGCGGTGTGGCAAATGGCTAAAGATCGAATTCGTCCCGGCGGGCTTTACATTGCGGATAATGTTTTGTGGCATGGTCGCGTAGCGACTGAGGATTTTGTCGACGTTATGCCAGGGTGGACAGAAGCGATTACGGAGCATAACCAACTTATATTTAATGATCCGGAGTTTGATACTTTTCTTAATCCAACACGGGATGGTGTCATTGTGGCACGAAGAAAAACAGTATAATAAAAAAACGCGTAGCTTGTGATTGTACGTTCAACTTAATTTAATATTAGCTTTAGAAGGGATAGAATAAATATGCAGATTCATGTTTATGACACATACGTTAAAGCCAAAGATGGTCATACGATGCACTTTGATGTTTTTACTGCTGTAAAAGATGATCAGAAGGCGGTGGAATATGCCAAGGAATGGTTAGAGTCTATTGGCGAAGGTGAGGCAACCATTACTAGTAAAGAATGCAGCTTTTGCCATAGTCAAAGTGCTCCGGATGATGTAACTGATGCAATTAATAAAGATGGATACTTTATTTATAAAATGGAAGGCTGTTAAAAGTATCTGTCAATTGTCATCAGACGACAGCAGCAGGAGTAGATTTTATTTTTTATAATTCTCAAGGTTTTTAAAGATGAGACTAACTTTCAAAAAACTGTTTGTTTTTAGTGTTGCTTTTACAGTCAGCGTTTTTGCTCAGGCTTCAGAGCCAACGAAAATCGGTGATCATGGCGATTGGACATCCTATGTGTTTACAGAAGGCGGTAACAAGGTGTGTTATATGGTGAGCCAGCCTAAAAAAGAAGAGGGCAACTATACGCAGCGTGGTGATGTTTTTGCTTTGATTACGCACCGTCCCGCGGAAAATAGTAAGGATGTATTTAGTTACATTTCAGGATATATCTATGAGTCGGGTAGCGAAGTCAATGTGAAAATTGGTGACCAGAGTTTTAAGCTGTTTACACAGAAGGATTCAGCTTGGGCAACCGATGATGCAACTGACGCTAAAATAGCAGATGCTGTTCGACGAGGAAGCAGTATCGTTGTAAAAGGCGTTTCTTCAAGAGGCACTAAGACAACGGATACTTTTGGCTTAAGTGGTTCATCAGCTGCTCATGCAGCGATTTCAACGGAATGTGGTATTTAGAAGATGAGTGAGAAGTTAACTATTTTCCAAAAACCTACTTGTAGTAAGTGTAGAGCAACACTTGCAATACTTAAAGACAGCGGTGTGGACTTTGATTCAGTTAATTATTATGAAACGCCCATAACACAGGAAAAATTGCGTGAACTTGTTAGTAAGCTAAACTTAACGCTGCGGGATATTTTACGTAAGGACGAGCCTTTAGCGCGTGATCTTGGCTCAATATCTGATGAAGAATTAATTAAGATTATGGTGGATAATCCCGATTTGATTCAACGACCCATTGTCGTTCGTGGTGATGAAGCAAGAGTGTGCAGGCCACCTGAGAATGTCAATGAGCTGCTTTAGTTGAGCTGATTTTTAGGAGTGAACAGAAAAAAGACGTGCACGACTTCGTGTACGTCTTTTTTGATTGATCACTGAAGAAAGTAATAGAATTGTTAACCTTGCTTCTTGGCAGCAATACGAGAAGGCAGCTTTTCGCGGATACGTGCTGATCTGCCAGAACGCTCCCTTAAATAATAAAGCTTTGCGCGCCTAACATCACCACGGCGTTTTACTTCAATACTTGCGATTAATGGTGAGTATGTTTGGAATGTACGCTCAACACCTTCGCCACTTGAAATCTTACGAACAATAAATGCCGAATTGAGACCCCTGTTACGCTTTGCAATGACCACGCCTTCGTATGCTTGGGCACGTTTGCGTTCACCCTCAACAACGTTAACATTAACGACAACAGTATCACCCGGAGAGAACTCTGGTATTTCTTTGTTTAGGCGACTGATTTCTTCGCTTTCTAGTTGATCAATCAAGTTCATTTTTTGCTCCTCATTTCCGCTTAGTTTAATTATTTCTATTGCTGGATTGTTTAAATTCTTCCAGTAACTTTTCTTCTTCCTTGGACATGCCAAGGGCTATCTTTAATGCTAACAGGTCAGGTCGCCTTAACCATGTCCGTCCTAGCGCCTGCTGTAAGCGCCACCTATTTATTTGCGCATGATTACCCGACATTAAAACATCAGGCACTGCATCTCCCTGATAATTCTCAGGTCGCGTGTAGTGGGGGCAGTCTAATAAGCCACTCACAAATGAATCCTGATTCGCTGATTCAGAGTCACCCAATGTTCCGGGCAGTTGTCTTGCTATACAGTCAATTAATACCATCGCAGCTAATTCTCCGCCAGAGAGAACATAGTCGCCAATAGAGACCTCAAGATCGACTTGGCGACTGATCAATCTTTCGTCAATACCTTCATATCGCCCGCAGAGCAATATTAATCCAGCTTGCCTATTTAACTGCATGACCATTTGATGATCAAGTTGTTTTCCTTGAGGCGAAAGATAAACAACCGGTGTATCTGTCAAACCAAGTGCTGCTTGTCTTGCCTTGGCGCAATTAATAGAATCTTCTAGTGGCTGCGCCTGCATTACCATACCGGGACCACCACCATATGGGCTGTCATCTACTACCCGGTGAATATTCTTAGTAAAATCCCGTGGGTTCCAGGCATGCAACTGAAAAATATTATTCTTTTTCGCTTTTCCAGTAACGCCATGTTGTGTAATGGCGTTAAACATTTCAGGAAACAGTGTAATGACGTCAAACTCATAAGACATTATCCGTCACCTCAGTAGTCTAAGCCCCAGTCAACAATTATCCTTGAGGAAGCTAAATCAATTCCCTTAATTACTGGTTCAATATAAGGAATGAGTCTTTCCTTTTCATTAGGGCTGTCAACATCATGAACCTGTAATACATCGTTTGCACCAGTTTCTAATAATCCAGTAACTTTGCCTAATTTTTTACCTTGTATATTAACAACTTCTGAGCCAATCAAATCTGACCAATAGTAGCCTTCTTCGCCACTTTCCGATAAATCTGGGAAATGATCGCGTGGAATAGCAACTTGCATTCCTTTATACTTGGCGGCTTCATTACGATCGGTACATTGCTTCAATTTAACGGTCAACGCATCTCCTGCAGTATGACCATTTGTTATTTCAACCTCGCGCCATTCACCTTCATTTTTACGTAACCACCACACTGAATAATCAAGCAAGCTGTCAATGGTTTCAGTGTAGGGCGCTACCTTTATCCAACCATGAATACCAAACGCGCCGGTAATATGCCCCATGACGATCATTGGGGTCGTTGGTCGATTTTCTTTTTTAGCTATTTGCTACGGCTTCCTTTGGTACACCCGACTGTTTGATGAGTCGTGTGACTGTGCTGGTAAGCTGTGCGCCCTGAGATTGCCAATATTTAATGCGTTCTATTTCTATGCGTAATGCTTCTTCACCACCCGTTGCTCTAGGATTATAAAAACCAACGCGCTCAATAAAACGACCGTCTCTTTTGTGACGGGAATCAGCAACTACCATGTTGAAAAAAGGGCGTTTTTTAGCGCCACCTCGTGCTAGCCTAATAATGACCATATGCTTGCCTATTTGTTTGTGTGATTACAAGGGAGTATAAAACTCGAAGCGCGTGATTTTACGGCAATTTTCATGTGTATGGCAAGTGAAAAATGTATCATTGACGTATGTTTGTTGTTAATTGATTGTTTAGACGCCAGTTGAGTGTGAAAAATAAATAAAGAATAAGTCACACTTCTTCGAGATTATCGATTTTTAAGCCTATAGTATGACCTAAAATTGAGGCTCTGGGTTTGTTATGATTTCTGATATCTTTTTTCGTTAAGATGGTTAGCTATAGAGGTCTATAAAGGTAGGTCTCGTTAATATAGTTTGCTGAGGCGTTTGATTTGTTTTATGGAGAGTTAAGTGGATTTAGTTGATCAATCAGAGGTGTCTGCAAAATTTATTCGTGTTGAGGCTAATCGTTGTGTTTCTTGCGGTTTGTGTTTGCCACATTGCCCAACCTATCGTTTGACCATGTCAGAGGCTGATTCGCCACGTGGGCGCATTCAGATGATGAATGGCGTGGCAAGTGGTCATATTCCACTGAATAAGAAATTTGTTCAGCATATGGATCGTTGTTTAACCTGTCGTGCATGTGAATCGGTCTGTCCTAATAATGTAGTTTATGGACAATTAATTGATGAAGCACGAGCAATGATTATTGCATCGCCCGTTACGATTAAAAGTTCAACTTTAGCAAAAAAAAACAAGTTACGTGTTTTTCTAGAAAAAGAATTAATTGCTAAACCTGGGCGTCTTGATGTTTTACGCTCGCCTATTCGTCTGTCTCAGAAGATTGGTTTGCAACAGTGGCTGCAGCAGTTGAATTTCCTGAAGAAAACTAAAATCCAAAGTTTGATTTCACAGTTGCCACCTGTTATGGAACCTTGCGCCTCAACTATTGACCAAAAAACTTCTGCAGTAGGATGGGAAGAAACTTATCCGGCAATCGGCAAACAGCGTGGTGAAGTGGGTTTGTTTCTGGGCTGTGTGGCGCGGTTAGCGGATGCTGTGACAATTAATTCAGCAATTTACGTGCTGAATCGTCTTGGTTATAAAGTGCATGTTCCATCTGCGCAAACATGTTGCGGCGCAATACACCAGCATGGTGGTGATGTGGTGATGGGTGCACTGCTGACCCGGCAAAACCTGCAGGTGTTTGAAACTTTAAACATACATACAATAATTACCACGGCATCTGGTTGTGGTGTTCAGTTGAAGGAGGGTAATGTAGGTCAAACAAACATGGCATCAGAGCATAATGATGAAACGGGTTTTACGTTGACCATAACAGACGTTAGTCGATTTCTTGTGACAGCAGAAGGTTGGGATGACGTTGAAATCGCGTCTTTGCCGTGCCAGGTTGCAGTACACGATCCTTGTAGTTTAAGTAATGTTTTGCATGGCCAGTCCTATCCATACATCTTGTTAGCGCGTATCCCGAGTCTGCGGATTTCATCACTAGCTGGTAATGACCAATGTTGCGGTGCAGCGGGAACCTATTTTTTCGATCAGCCAGAAATGGCATCTAAGTTGCAGGCAGATAAACTGTCAGCAGTTAAACAGAGTAAAGCTCGTTATATTGCCACATCAAATATTGGTTGTTCGATGTATATTGCCAGTGGACTACAAACAACAGATGTTGAAGTGTTACATCCTGTTACATTACTGGCACGGCAAATGGGTATACAATAATGGGCGAGAGGAGCGCTAGGTTGTTTGTAGCAATAGGCGTTATTGAATTATTAATTTTTACAGGAAGTCATCATGCTAAATATTGATAAATTTATTATTGGTTTTGACAGTGCATTGCGTACCTTGTTAACACCCGCCACGACATTACGCTCAGTACCCGGCAGTGACTTGCCTGAAGCCGAGCTGAGTGAAAGTGAGAAAAAGAAATCAACAGCGTTAATGCGGATTAATCATGTGGGTGAGGTATGTGCACAAGCGTTGTATCAAGGCCAGGCACTAACTGCGAGAAATGAAGAAGTACAAGAAGTGTTGATGCAAGCCGCTCGTGAAGAAACGGAGCATTTGGCTTGGACGGAGCGTCGAATTGCTGAGCTAGAAGGGCGCAAAAGTTTTCTCAATCCATTGTGGTATGGCGGTTCTTTTACTATTGGAGCTATAGCTGGAATGCTAGGTGATAAATGGAATCTAGGTTTTCTTGCCGAAACTGAGCACCAAGTGGGCGAGCATTTGGGCGGGCATTTAAAGCGATTGCCTGATCAAGACGTAAAAAGTCGAGCCATCGTAACGCAAATGCAAATTGATGAAGCCAGTCACGCGACAATGGCCATGTCACAAGGCGGAGTAGAGCTGCCGGTACCCGTGAAAATGGCGATGAAAATGGGATCAAAAGTAATGACCCGTACGGCTTACTGGGTTTAACTATTTGAGTAATAAGCGAGTGATATTAGTTTACACATGCAAAATGTTAATCTGACACACCAATTTTTAATTGCCATGCCGTCTATGATTGATTCGGTGTTCTCAAAAACGGTGACTTATATTTGTGAACATAACGAACAGGGCGCTTTAGGACTGGTAATAAACCGACCGACAAGTTTAACTTTAACGAGTTTGTTAAGGCAATTGAGTATTTCAAGCGTTGATGCGCAGTCAAACGACGCCTCTATTATATTTGGTGGTCCTGTGCAGGTAGATTGTGGGTTTGTATTGCATAATCCCATGGGTAATTGGCAATCAACATTAAAGATCAACGAAGAAGTGGAGTTGACAACATCGCTTGATATCTTACGTGCCATTGCTAATTCTGAGGGTCCAGACAAAATGCTTGTTGCGCTGGGTTATTCCGGATGGGAGCCAGGACAAATTGAACAAGAAATTGCACAGAACTCATGGCTTACGGTGCCCGCGTCTTCTAATATACTCTTTGATTTGTCGTTTGAAGAACGGATGCCTGCTGCATTGCAGTTATTGGGTGTTGACTTGGCCAATTTGTCTAATGAGGTGGGTCATGCTTGATTCGTCATTAAAAGGACGGCATGGCCCAGCTAAGTGACCAGTTGTCTACCACTGAGGTTGAACAGCGTCCGCTTTCTGGCACAGCGTTAGCATTTGATTTTGGGAAAAAACGTATCGGAGTGGCTATAGGTGAGTGTGGTATCGGAATAGCTCATCCTCATTTGACGATTGAAGACGAGAAAACTGAACAGCGGTTTTTGGCAATCGCGCAATTGATAGAAACATGGCAGCCGGTTTTATTCGTCGTGGGTTTGCCAACTCATGTTGACGGGACTGAACATGAATTAACCCGATTAAGTCAACGATTTGCACGACGTTTAGAAGGACGGTTTAACATTGACGTGGCGTTGGTTGATGAGCGTTATACATCTCTTACTGCTAGCGAAATGTTGCGTGAACAGGGAGTCAACGGTAGAAAGCAGAAACTGATGCTTGATCAAGTGGCCGCACAACAAATACTTCAATCTTATTTTGATGAACAAAAAAGAGTCAACATTGTCTGACGCAGAAAAAATATTTACTGAATTAGAAAAAAAATTACGCTCAGAAATAAATGAGAACGTGGCACTTGTTGGTGTTCGGACAGGTGGTATGTGGTTGGCAGAACGCTTACACCATAATTTGGGATTAACGTTACCGCTAGGTATGTTAGATATTTCATTTTATCGTGATGATTTTGATCGCATTGGCTTGCATCCAGATGTTAAGCCATCAGATATTCCGTTTGAAGTAACTGGTAGTCATATCATCTTGGTGGATGATGTGATCTATACTGGGCGAACGATTCGTGCCGCAATGAATGAGTTGTTTGATTATGGCCGACCAACTAGTATCCGTCTTGCAGTATTAGTTGATCGTGGCGGACGAGAACTTCCGATTGCGGCGCAGTATGTTGGTATATCACTTGATTTGACATCGGATAAATTGGTGAGTTTGCAGCAAGGAGATGATGGGAAATTAAGTCTGAGTTTATTTGACAGACATCATCCAGAATGAGTAACAGGAATCCACAGTTAAATAAAAACGGTGAGTTACAACATCTTCTTACCACAGAGGGGTTGCCTGCTGCTATCTTAGTAAAAATACTTGATACCGCAGAATCGTTTGTTGGTGTGACTGAGCGCGATGTTAAGAAAATACCTTTGTTGCGTGGTAAATCTGTGTTTAATCTATTTTTTGAACCCAGTACACGAACACGCACAACATTTGATATCGCCGCAAAACGACTGTCAGCTGATATTTTTAATCTGAATATCGCTGCATCCTCACAGACCAAAGGCGAGACTTTGCTGGATACAGTGAATAATCTTTCTGCTATGTATGCAGATATATTTGTTGTTCGGCATTCACAAAGCGGTGCTGCGCATCTAATCGCACGTCATGTTCATCCAGAGATTCATGTTATTAATGCTGGTGATGGCAGTCATGCACATCCCACGCAAGGACTGTTGGATATGTTTACTATCCGACGTTACAAAAAGGAGTTTCATAATTTACGTGTCGCTATTATTGGTGATATCTTGCACTCAAGAGTTGCACGTTCCCAGATTCATGCATTGACCACATTGGGTGTGCCAGAGGTGCGGGTTATTGCGCCTAAAACATTGTTGCCTAATATGGTTGAGCGATTGGGTGTGCATGTTTATCACGATATGGCAAAAGGTTTGCAAGATGTCGATGTGTTGATGATGCTGCGCTTGCAGAATGAACGCATGCAGAGTGCGAATCTCCCTAGCTCAGAGGAGTATTTTAAATATTACGGTCTTACCCAGGAAAAGCTGTCTTTAGCTCGCTCTGATGCCATTGTTATGCATCCTGGCCCGATGAATCGTGGTGTTGAGATTGATTCTTCTGTAGCTGATGGACAGCAATCGGTTATCTTGCCGCAAGTGACATTTGGTGTGGCTGTTCGAATGGCGGTTATGTCGATACTGGTGGGGAGCTAGCGACATGAAAATTCATATTAAAAATGGACGTCTAATTGACCCAAAAAATGGGGTTGATGCGGTGCAGGATATTTTTATTGTCGCAGGTAGAATCCATGTGATAGGAAAAGCGCCAGCTAATTTTCAGGCTAATCGAGTGATCGATGCAAAAGGGTTGGTTGTATGCCCTGGTTTGGTTGATTTGTCAGTACGGCTGCGTGAACCAGGGCTTGAGTATAAAGCGACACTAGAATCAGAAATGGAAGCAACAGTTGCGGGTGGCATCACCAGCTTTGCTTGTCCGCCAGATACGGACCCACCACTGGATGAGCCGGGCCTGGTCGAGATGCTCAAGTATCGTGCTAAGAGCCTTAATTTGGCGCATGTTTATCCCATTGGGGCGCTAACACAAGGATTGAAAGGTGAACGGCTAACGGAAATGGCCGAGCTAAATGACGCAGGTTGTGTTGTTTTCGGTCAGTCAGAAGTGCCGCTAACAAATCTGCGCGTAATGATGCAAGCCATGCGTTATGCCTCTACTTTTGGTTTCAGTGTATGGCTACGTCCTCAAGATGCGAGTTTAACCAATGATGGTGTGGCGCATGATGGTGAAATAGCTACTCGACTAGGTTTGCCGTCCGTTCCTGTGTGTGCAGAAACAATTGCTTTATCCAATATTTTATTATTAGCGAAAGAGACAGGTGTTAACCTCCACCTGTGTCGATTGTCTAGTGCTGAAGGACTTAATATGGTGCGAGCGGCCAAACAGCAAGGCTTGCCTGTAACCTGCGATGTTTCAATTAATCATCTTCATCTTTCTGACATGGATATTGGTTTCTTTGATTCTAATTGCCATCTGATGCCGCCATTACGTAGTGCCAGTGATCGAGATGCATTACGGTCTTGTTTGCAGGATGGCACGATTGATGCGGTATGTTCAGATCATTCGCCCGTTGATGAAGATGCCAAGTTACTGCCTTTTGGGGAAGCTGAAGTCGGTGCAACGGGTGTCGAGATGTTATTGCCATTGACGTTAAAATGGGGCACAGAAATGCGTGTGTCATTAGTCAATACAATAGCCAAGATTACCGAAATACCTGCAAAAATACTGGGTATTGATACAGGTCACTTATCATGCGGCAGCGCCGCCGACATATGTATCTTTGACCCTGAAGAATATTGGAAAGTGGCGGCGACAGCGATTAAAAGTCAAGGTAAAAATACGCCCTTTCTGGGAATGGAGCTACCTGGCAAAGTAAAATATACCGTAGTTAATGGCCATGTCGTTTATGAAGACTTAACTTGACTAAGGTCGATTAAACGTATCTAGGTATAACCTAATAACCTGTAACGAAATATTATTTTGGAGTGATATGATAAATCCATTACTTGATTTTTCTGGATTGCCGCGATTTGAAGAAATTAAAAACGGAGACATTACACCGGCGGTAGAAAAACTGCTTGATGAAAGTCGCGCCGTTATCGACAAAATCTGTAGCGATGCGATGGCGCCAACTTGGCAAAGTTTCGTAGAACCCATGGCGGATACAACAGAGCGTTTGTCTCGTGCTTGGGGTCAAGTTTCGCACTTAAATGCAGTGATGAATGGCTCAGAGTTGCGTGAAGTATATAACGCTAACTTGCCAAAGATCACCCAGTTCTATGCAGAGCTAGGGCAAGATCAGCAGTTATTTGAGAAATTTAAACAACTGCGTAATAGTCAAGAATTTGAACAGTTAAGCTCAGAGCGGAAGCAAATAGTTGAAAATGAGCTGCGTGATTTTAGACTGGGTGGTGCGGAATTGCCAGAAGAGAGAAAAGTGCGTTTTCTCGAAATTCAAGAAGCCTTATCGGCACTTTCATCTAAATTTGGTGACAATTTGTTGGATTCAACGAATAAGTTTTCATTGGTTGTTGAGAATGCGGGTGAGCTGGCTGGCATTCCAGAAGATGCCATACAAGCAGCAAAAGAAGCCGCTAATAATGATCCAACATTGGATGATGGGTGGAAATTTACCTTGCAAATGCCATCTTATTTGCCGGTTCTTCAGTACGCGGATAATCGCGCATTACGCGAAAAAATGTATCGTGCTTTTACTACCCGTGCCAGTGAGCTCAATTGCGAAGACCCCAGTCAAGTGAATGATGGTGAATGGGATAATGCGCCATTGATCAACAGTATGCTTAAATTGTGTGAGGAAGAGGCGCATATGCTGGGTTTCAGTTGCTATGCGGAAGTGTCACTCGCGACCAAGATGGCTTCTACACCAAAGCAAGTGCTAGCGTTTTTGGATGAGTTAGCGGCCAAAGCACGGCCTCATGCAGAGCGTGATTTTAAAGAATTGCAAGTATTTTCTGCTGAGAAATTAAATTTAGAGTCATTGGAAGCCTGGGATTTAGCATATGCCAGCGAAAAACTGCGGGAAGCGCGTTATGCTTTTTCGGACCAGGAGGTAAAACAGTATTTCCCAGAGACTAAAGTCTTGCCAGGCATGTTTAAACTAGTAGAAAATCTTTATCGCATTAAGATTGTCCAGGTAGATGCCTCGGACAAAGTCCAATGTTGGCATCCTGATGTTAAATTTTTCGATATCAGCGATTCAACTGGGAAGATTATTGGGCAGTTTTATCTTGATTTATATGCGCGCTCGACGAAACGCGGTGGGGCATGGATGGATAGTGCCATTACTCGGCGACGTATTGGACCAGAAGCGAATGCTATTCAAATACCAGTAGCTTACCTAAACTGTAATTTCTCAGCACCCGTCAGTATTGATGGAAGATTGCGCCCCGCTTTGTTTACGCACAACGAAGTCAATGTGTTATTCCATGAATTCGGCCACGGTTTACACCATTTGTTGACACAAATAGAGGATTTAGGTGTGTCGGGTATCAATGGTGTGGAATGGGACGCTGTAGAGCTACCAAGTCAGTTTATGGAGAATTTCTGCTGGGAGTGGGATGTGTTGACCGATATGACACAACACATTGACAGTGGCGAGTCACTTCCTCGTGTGTTATTCGACAAAATGTTGGCCGCTAAAAACTTCCAAAGTGGCTTGCAAACGTTGCGTCAGATTGAGTTTGCGTTGTTTGATATGCATTTGTATTACGATTTTGACCCGGCTGGTGACAAAACGGTGTTGCAACTTATGAATGAAATTCGTCAGCAAGTCGCTGTTGTGATTCCGCCGGCATATAATCGTTTTGCAAATAGTTTCGCGCATATTTTTGCGGGCGGATATGCAGCAGGTTATTACAGTTATAAATGGGCTGAGGTGCTGTCTGCGGATGCGTACAGTATGTTTGAAGAAAAGGGTGCTGGCAATGTCGTTAATGCGGAGACAGGCTCGCGTTTTTGGAAAGAAATTCTTTCCGTAGGTGGTAGTCGCCCAGCACTCGAATCATTTATTGCTTTTCGTGGACGTGAACCGAGTATTGATGCTTTGTTGCGTCATAATGGCATATCAACGACTTGAGTGGTTCATAATTTGCGAACTAGAATGACAAATGGTCCTTGTATTCAGCAACGAATATAAGGACCGAAATTTTTGGTTTTTATCAATAAATTATTTAGTGATAAAAATGCGGTCGAGCTTATCCGCCAGGTTTTGCTTAGGACAATCCCACTGTAAGTAATAGGTTGCACCGATTAATGGATTTTTAATTTCAGCCACAACATTTCCGTTATCAGTAATAACGGGTGGAAGCTGTGGTGTTTCAACATCGTCAACCTTGCGTGAAACGCTTGCAGAAGTGACTGGGCGTCCTTCAGGTAATCTAACCACTAAACGTAATAAATTGGTTTCATTATCTACCGTATGTGCAAGTATGCACTGGGTGTCTTTAAATGCGTCTTTATGGTTGAAAGATAACTCGATATCAAATGCTTGCCCTGATTTTAAGTTGCCATCAAACTTGATCGCTGCATGTGTGTTGCTGTCTTCTTGTGTTTGTTCAGCAGGCGATGCGCCATTAATGGTGATGTAGCTAACAAACCCATTAGAGTTGATATTTCTACACCAAAATTCTGAGAGACCTGATTGATTAGCAACAACCTCATGTTTTTGTGTCTCGGCGGCTTTGCTGCCACTATTGTCTTGGATAGTGATTGTTCTTTCCAAGTTAGAAATAGTGAACGATGTTTTGTTGAGGTGGCGAAGTGTATAGTGAAGTGCCAACGCGCTGATTGTTAGTATTATTCCAGAGAATAAAAGGTCGGTAAAGATTATAAGAAAAACTCCAAGAGCGGCTGATAAGATATTGGCATACAGCGCTAGTCGGTCGGATTTGTCAAACATTCAAAGCTCCTCAGTAGGTAGGGAATTGCTAATCAACTAAATTAGTCAGCAATTGTTGTTTAGGTATTGCAAATAAAAACAGAGAGTTTATCAGAGAGCGGGCTTAGGAAAAAGTAAGATGGCTTTTTGATTGCAAAATGAATGTTGTGATTTTATCAGTTTGTTCATTTTTACGTGTTTTATTTCTCTATTTTTAACGTGAAATTACCCGTGGTCTTGCCGCAGGGGTAGGCGCAGGGAACGCGGAGAAAATTTTTTCGAATAAAAAAACTTAGGTTCTTGGGAGGTTATTCGAATTTAGAACGTTTGGGAACTAGTCTTTTTTGTCATACTCATTGTCTAATAAACCCAAGAACCCACCGGATTGATGGTTCCATAGTTGCGCATAAAGCTGATTGTTAGCAATGAGCTTGGCATGGCTGCCTTGTTCGACAATGCGACCTTGGTCAAAAACGATTAAACGATCCATTGCAGCAATGGTTGATAGACGGTGGGCAATGGCGATAACTGTTTTTCCTCTCATCAGTTGATACAGGCTTTGTTGAATGCTGTCTTCCACCTCCGAATCTAATGCGGCTGTTGCTTCATCCAGCACCAATATGGGTGCATTCTTAAGTAGCACCCGGGCAATGGCAATACGTTGGCGTTGACCGCCTGACAGCGTGACGCCGCGTTCACCGACGTGGGCATCATAGCCTTTGCGGCCTTTGATGTCTTCGAGTTTTTGGATGAACTCATGTGCCTGAGCTTGCTTGGCGGCGGCCATCATTTCTTCTTCAGTCGCATCGGGTTTGCCAAATAAAATGTTGTCTCGTACGGATCGGTGGAGCAATGAAGTGTCTTGGGTCACCACGGCGATGTTGGCGCGTAAGCTGTCTTGACTAACTTGACTGATATCTTGATTGTCGATATTGATGCTGCCGTGTTGAATATCATAAAACCGTAATAACAAATTAACCAATGTTGATTTACCTGCACCTGAACGACCTACGATGCCGACTTTTTCGCCTGCAGCTATTTGTAAATTAAGATCATTAAAGATGTTGGTTTTGTTTGCATGATCTTGTTTATAGTATGAGAAATTGACATGATTAAAATTGATGACGCCTTGCGTGATGGCTAATTTATTTACATTCGGTTTATCAACAACAGTTTGTGGATTGGAAAGGGTGTTGATGCCATCTTGTACGGTTCCGATATTTTCAAATAGGCTGCTAACTTCCCACATGATCCAGTGAGACATGCCAGTCAAGCGTATGGCAATGCTCAAAACAATAGCAATAGAACCGGGACTGATGGCATTGTTTGACCATAAATAAATACTGAGAGCGCCTGTGAAAAATACCAACAACATATTGATCGACCAGACACTGATATTAAGCCATGTCACTAAACGCATTTGCGGATGCACAGTCGCCATAAATTCATTCATGGCTTCTTTTACATAGGCGGATTCACGTTGGTTATGTGAGAAAAGTTTGAGCGTGAGGATGTTGGTGTAGCTATCGACGATGCGGCCGGTTGTGACTGACCGCGCATCAGCTTGCAGGATGGAAACTTTTCTTAATCGTGGAATAAAGCGATAGAGAATACAGATATAAGCGAATAACCAAATAAGCAGCGGTATACACAAACGTAGGTCAGCATTGGCGACTAATATTAGGGTTGTAATGAGGTAGATGGTGACAAACAACATGACGTTGAGTAGCTTCATTACGGTTTCACGTACCGCTAAAGCAGTTTGCATCACTTTGGTGGCAATGCGGCCACTGAATTCATTCTGAAAAAATGCGTAACTTTGATTGAGAAGGTAGCGATGCGACATCCAACGGATGATCATCGGGAAGTTGCCAATGAGTGTTTGGTGTATCACCATTGAGTGTAGTAGCACGATTATCGGTATAAAAACCAATATAAATAAAGATATGCCCAACAGGGTTTGCCATTCATCCTGTAGAAAATTTTGTGGGTCTCTTTCTGTTAGCCAGTCGACCATCTGCCCTAAAATGCCGTAAAGTAAGGCTTCGCTAACGGCCAGACAGGTTGTCAGTACACCCATCAATATCAGGTAAGGCTCGATACCACGGGTGTAATGTCGACAAAATTGATATAAGCCCTTGGGCGGCTCTGTGGGATGCTCCGGGGGGAACGGGCTTATGCGGCGTTCAAAAAAACCAAACATGGTTTTTTAACCGCCACTTAGTCGTTCAAAAATTCTAAAGCCAGCAACATATGTCCCTATTGCAGAGCCTAATGTCGCCAATATAAATATGAGTAGGATACGTGTGACTTGATTGTGCCACCAACCTTTTAACGTGGTTGCGTCACTTCTGAGACGGTTGAAATCGGCAACTTTTGGTTTGCGTATATAAGTTTCAGCTGCCGCGACTACCATTCCCGCACCGATGGTTGGGTTTAACGAGGTTAATGGGGCGGCAAAGAAAGCAGTCATGATGGTTAATGGGTGCGCAAAAGCGATGGCTGCACCCAAAGCAGAAAGGCCGCCATTGATGAGTACCCAATCAATGATCATGGCGGTGCCAATTTCCGGGCTACGCATAAAGCCGATCGTAAAGCCGACTAGAATAAGTCCCACAATAAACCAGGGTAGATACTTAAACCAGTTGGATGATTCAGGAATGGCGTCAAGTTCATCTATAGTTTTATTTGGATCATGGGAGGTGTTGGTGTTCAGTTGTTCGACCATGCCATTCAAATGACCCGCTCCAATGATGGCGAGTATGTGTTGGTATTGATTCTCTTGACTCTCCTTTCGTAACCGTGCGGTCATATACTCGTCACGTTCACTAATGAGTGGTCTAAATAAGTCTTTTTCATCCTCAGCAAACTGAGAAAATGTACTTTCCAACACATCGCCTTCTTTGAGCCGTTCAATTTCTTCCGGACTGACTTTTTCTTGGCTAACTACGCTACCAATTAAACCGCCAAATAAACTGAACCGTTTCCACCAGGGAATGTTTCGATAGATACGCTTGAGTGTCGTGCCTATTTCTCTATCTATTAATAAGACGGGTAATTTTGCATCGGTGGCATCTTTAATCGCAACACGCATTTCAGCGCCTGGTTCTATCCCCATTTGTTCTGCCATGCGTTGTTGAAAAGCACCCAATGCCAAGCTTGCGGCAACCATACTTGCTTGGCCGCTTTTAATCACTTGAAATAAATCCATTTGGGCCATTAGTTCAGGGTTGACGATGGCTTTATGGCGACTGGGGCAGAGTTCAACTGCTACGGCATCATATTTCCCTGTGGCGATCAGTTCTTGAACCTTGTCAGCGCTGGCTTTTGAAACATGTGCTGTACCGAGAATAGTGATGCTGCGACCATCAATCTCGATGGTTTTGAGTGGTTCAGTTTGTTCTGTATTTTTCATTGTTGGATCAAGTATATGATGAGTCTTTGGAAATAAGGGTGATTTCCCCTTTTATTTTAAGCGGTAGGGAATTTATATAGGTGTATATTTGTCATTAATCCAGGTGGTTCCCTTTAGAAGCAAAGTATTCAGTAGATTTAGAATTGAAAGTAATGTGTGATTTATTGATGTAAGTTGGTATCTGATTTGTGGATTCATGACGAGGCCCTTAGCCCTACTTAAAAGTAGGGCTTTTTTTTGCCAAAAATCAGTGTGGTCAATCAAACGTTTTCTAGATTTGGTGAGCATTAGAATCCAAAAATAATTCGTGTTGCAGCATGGGGAAAGTTTTCGTGGGCTGATCTCTTCATTCCAAAACCAAATTGTATTTTTGCATGTGCAGCAACTTGAAGATGAATTTGAGGCATAATTAACGCGATGTCAGGGTGGTCGGGTCGCATTTCATAGTTGACTTCTAGTCCTAGTAACAGGTCTTTTGAGATAGTATAAAAAAGATTGCTATTAAATAGCCCTTCCGCACGACCTCTTGATCTCGCATCTGTAAAGCGAAAGCCTGTCATATTTAGCATGCTCCATTTTTCGTTAAACTGATAACCAAATAGATAGAGCAAATCGTTTTCAATCGCTTTACTATGTTTGTGGTATTCGCCTATATATTGCCAGCCATGAATAAATTTCTCGGTATTTAGAAAGTTAAATGTACCTTGTAACGCCAGCTTGTAGGCTTCTAATTCTGAGTTTCTCATTGGAAATTCAAATTCAATACCATATCCGTCAGCATAGGCATATTCAAACTCAGGATTTATTTCGGCGGCATGTTCTTTAAAGTTATATTGCCCTAAGGAATTGAATTCATACTCATTTCTGTTGGCTCCTAGTGGTAAAGCTAAGTCAAATACCATGGGTTCAGGTAGGCGAGGTGCTTTTCTAAATGATCCACTATAACTAACACATGGTAGAAGGAGTAAAAAAAGAAACCAAGCTAAAACTGTCCGAATTGTCATGTAATTAGTCAACTACCAAATTGATTTGGGCTGCCTGGAATACTAGTGGGAATTTATTAATGATACGGAATAATTCGTTTGATGTTGAATTAAACTGAAGCGCTATCACCGTGTGTTTATCACTTTTCAAGCCTAATCTATTAGAACCATTGGGCGAATCTCAAGTTTTTGTGTTATTTCATCAACAGCTTGTCTTGCGAGTATCAAGTCTGAAAAAGGTCCAGCCTGTATTTTAAATAATCCGTTTTCTTCTGCAATGCCAAGATTGCCACCTAACCAAGGAAGCTCCGATTGCATATGTGATAGAAAATTGCTGGCATTGTTCGCGGTGCCAAATGCGCCTAGCTGTATATAGATTGTATCTATACCTGTTGTGGAATTCGGTGTCCGCATCGTGGGTTCAGTTGTGGGTGTTTGTTGAGCCTGTATTTGTGTGGTGTCCGAGTGCATTTCAGGAATGATACTTTCAACATCTACCATGCCTCTTCCGTTGGCGATGATGTCTAGTTTATGTGCTGCTGTATAGGATAAGTCAATGATTCTATCTGCAAGAAATGGTCCGCGATCGTTAACCCGAACAACGACAGCTTTACCATTTTGAACATTGGTGACTCTGACATAACTGGGCAATGGCAGCGTCGGGTGTGCGGCTGTCATCGCATACATATCATAAACCTCACCCGACGCGGTTTGATTGCCATGGTAGCGACGACCATACCATGAGGCCACTCCTTGTTTTTTATATTCACCCAAAGTTGTCATGGGCTGATATGACTTGCCCAGCGCCGTATAGGGCCGCATATTGGCTTCACGCAGGGGTTCAATCTTAGGTGTGGCATCAGGTATGGTATCCAAATTAACCGGCGGATTTTTACCGGGGCCGTCGTCAAGATAATAACCACCACCCTGACTCGTCTTAATGTCGCTGCCTGAGGTGCTATATTTTGTAGTACTGTTGCAGCCAATCAGTGGAAGCAAAACAACAAGGGCAGTTATTCGCATTAAGTTGATCATATTAATTACCTGATTGTTTACGGTGCTTTTACTCATGTTTTCACCAGTTTGGGGTGCGTTTGTATACTCATCAACATACCAAAACCTAATAGCATTGTCACCATAGACGTTCCGCCATAGCTGATTAATGGTAATGGAACGCCAACGACCGGTAGAATGCCACTGACCATACCAATATTAACAAAAATATAGGTGCAGAAGGTTAAGGTAATCGAACCGGCAACTAATCGCGTAAATTGTGTTGAGGCATTCGCAGTGATTATCATGCAACGTGCGATGACGATAAGATAAAGTGTCAGCAGTAGTACATTTCCGATGAGTCCAAATTCTTCAGAAAAAACAGCGAAAATAAAATCAGTGCTGCGTTCAGGTAAGAAATCCAGTTGTGTTTGTGTGCCATTGAGCCAACCTTTACCAACCAAACCGCCGGAGCCAATCGCAATAGATGACTGAATGGTGTGATAACCCGCACCGAGTGCATCTTGTGACGGGTCAAAAAGGGTCATGACGCGCTGGCGCTGATAACCATGCATGAATGACCATATGATCGGTATACTGCAAGCTGCTGTTACGAATAATCCGGCTAATACTCGCCATGATAATCCGGCTAAGAATATGACATAAAAACCACTGGCGGATATTAAAAGTGCAGTGCCTAAATCAGGTTGACGCAATATCAACAAGATGGGTATGAGTAATAAAATGGTGGCGCCTGCATAATCTCTAAGTCGAAGGGTAATTTCGTGCTTGTCAAAATACCAAGCCATGATGAGTGGTACAGAAAGTTTCATTAATTCAGAAGGCTGGATGCTCGTAATGCCAACATCAAGCCAGCGCCTTGCGCCGTTATGGATTTCACCAAATAACGCGACGCCGATTAATAAACCAAGGCCAATCAGGTACATAGGGAGCGCGAGACGCAGAATTTGTTGTAATGGGATATTAGCAACTAACCACATGACACCAAGTGCCACCAGCATATTAATGGCTTGATTACTGACTCGTGAAATATTGGAGCCGGTTGCACTATATAACACGACCAGTCCCACAAGCATTAATAGAATAATGCCTGCGAAAAGGAACCAATCGATATAGCGTGTCAGGTAGTGCCATAATTTCTCAAGCTGGTACACAGTTTTCCTTTATAAAATCAATTTGTTTTGGCTGAGAAGCATTGAAAATTAAAGATGATCATGAGAATGATCATGGTCATCTATTTCAAAGTTTTCAGTTGGTTGTGTTGTCGATGACTCAAGCGGTTTTCCTAATAAAAAGTAATCCATGACTTGACGTGCTATCGGTGCTGCTACGGCACCGCCATGCCCACCATTTTCAACCAAAATAGATAAAACAATCTTTGGCTCGTCCGCAGGCGCATAAGCAACAAATAAAGCATGGTCGCGATAACGTTCTTGGACGTCTTCTTCAACGTATCGTTCACCTTGTTTAATATTGATGACTTGTGACGTACCTGTTTTACCAGCAAATGTATATTCAGCACCTTCGGCAGCGCGTGCTGCCGTGCCACCTGGATGAGTGACGGCTTCCAATGCGTTACGAACAATGGCCATGTTTTCTGGTTTTATATCTAGCGTATAAAGTGGATGTACGTCGATTTCCTCAAGGGTGCCCATTTCATTGTTCTGAATTTGTCTGACAAAATGTGGACGATATGCCTGACCTTTATTGGCGATGATGGTGGTGGCAAAAGCTAGTTGTAACGGCGTTGATAAATTATACCCTTGGCCGATACCCACAGAGATGGTGTCACCGGTATACCATTTCTGCTCGTGGCGCCTCATTTTCCATTCGGGAGAGGGGAGCAGTCCACTGACTTCACCGTAAATATCAATCCCAGTTTTTTTACCCAAGCCAAATTGACCAACAAATCGATGGATGTTATTAATTCCCATGTCATTAGCTAGGCTGTAATAATAGGTGTCACACGAAACAACCAATGATTTGTGAAGATTCACCATGCCATGCCCACCAATTTTCCAGTCACGGAAACGGCGCTCGCTTCCAGGTAAACTAAAGAACCCGGCATCGCTTAGCGCGTATTCTGGTGTGCGAAGATTAAGTTCTAGTGCCGCAAGTGCCATGAAAGGTTTGAACGCAGATCCTGGTGGATACAAGCCGCGTAATGCGCGATTATTCAGCGGCCGATCAATGGAATTATTCAATAAATTCCAATTATCATGATCAATGCCGCCAACGAAAAGGTTGGCATCAAAACCCGGTTTGCTTACAAATGCAAGTATTTCACCAGTTGCTGGATCCATAGCAACCAATGCGCCGCGTCGTTCACCAAATGCATTGACGGCGACTTCTTGTAGATTAATATCTAAGGAGAGTGTTAAGTCGTTACCAGGAATGGGGGGGGTGTGTGCAATGACACGAACGGATCGGCCTGAAACATCGGTTTCTACTTCTTCAAAACCTGTTATACCATGCAGGTGTTTTTCATAACTTTGTTCAATACCAATTTTCCCAATATGATGGGAGCCTCGATAATTATCTAATTCCTTGCTTTCTTCTAGGCTTTCTAGGTCTTTGTCATTGATCCGATTAATGTAGCCAATGACATGGGAAGCAATGTCGCCGTAGGGATATTCACGTAACAAGCCGGCATTAATTTCAACGCCCGGAAATCGGTAACGATTAGCTGCGAAACGTGCGACTTCTTCGTCTGACAAACGCGTGCGTATCGGGAGACTTTTAAAGCGCTTGCTCTCTTTTAGTAATTTACTGAAACGTTGGCGATCATTAGGTGAAATCTCTACGATAGTGGCTAATTCGTTCAAGGTGGCATCGAGATCAGAGACCTGGCTGGGTACGATTTCTAACGTATAGGCTGAGAAATTTTGTGCTAATACTTCACCATTGCGGTCATAGATTAGACCGCGATTAGGCACCAACGGCTGTATAGAAATTCTGTTGGCCTCTGCCAATGTATGATAGTGATCTCCTTTGGAAACTTGCAAATAAAATGAGCGAGCAAATAATAAAGTGAATAATAAGAATACAAAACCCGCACTGATTGCTAGTCTTATGCGGAAATGATATAAGTCAAGCGGGTGGTTGCGTAGCTCTACTCGGTGTTTCATATGATATTGGGGTCGTCTTTTGGTTTACGCAATATCCCTAATATAAATGAGATGAGCGGCCAAGTTAACATGCCCGTTAGACTGGCTAAGAAAAAATACCAACCTGGAAAATCAGCGCCACCAATCACGCCCGTCAATAGAATAATTACTTGCATGAGAATGAGAATCAGAACAATCTGTGGTATTTGTTGTAATGGGTTAAATATACGCAAGCGTCGATGAAGAACGAATGCGATGTACGCAACGACACAGTAAGCCATGGCGTGCTGACCTAGGATGCTAGCATTACTGACATCAATTAATAAACCCATGAGAAAGGCGATACTTATACCGAAATGTTGAGGCTGATTGATACTCCAGTAAAGAATGGTTAATGCGACGAAATCAGGACGTAATACAAGGGATATTCCTTGCAATGGTAATAGATTTAGCAGCAACGCAATAACTAAACTGAAAAAAATAAACCAGCCTGTTGCCGGTATGAGTACATCTTGTTCAGGGAAGTTAACGGACATAATTTTTTCCTTACGGATTATCTGCTGTTTCTGCTGTCGATACTTCTGGCAGTGTTTCGAGTACGGGCGGCATGAATGACAGTATCAGAACTTGCCGATTTTGGTCGACGCCTGCAATGGGTTGGCTGGTGATTTTTGCAAATGGATTTGCAGGGTTGCGCTCAACCATTGATACTTCTGCAACGGGCAAACCCGGAGGGTAAACGCCATCAATCCCAGAAGTGACTAGTAAGTCATTCAACTGAATATCTGAGTTAATAGACAGATAACGTACATCTAATTCACCATTTTTCCCAGTCCCTGTGACGATAGAGCGTAAGCCATTGCGCACAGTCTGTGTTGGTACGGCATGGCCGTTATCGGTAATTAGTGTGAGCTCTGATGACCAAAAATAAGTCTGAGTGATTTGCCCAATAACGCCTTTGTCATCAACAACAATTTGGCCTGGTTGAATGTCGTGTTGACTACCTTTGTTAAGTGTTGCTTTGTGATTAAAAGGGTCTCGTGGAAAGTACAATATTTCCGCGATAATGGCTTTAGTTTTAATTCGTTGTACTGCACCCAATAGCTGACGTAAGTGGCTATTCTCAGCTTCTAATGCCTGAAGTTGTAGTATTTGTTTTCGATCGACAAGATGGCGTTGTTTTAGAAAGGCATTTTCCTCAATTAAATGGAAACTCGCAAGAAATTCTTTAAGTGAGTTATAAACATTAGCTGGTACATGTGCAATTCTTTGTAATGGATAAATGATGACGGCGGCGGTTTGACGAATCTCAGGGAAATAATTGAGTCGCGTATCCTCGACCATCAAGAGTATTGAGAGCAATGCAAAAAATAACAGTCGCGCTAGCGAGCCAGGGCCATGTTTAAAGAACTGCGGTGCTGAACTCATTACATCTTATCTATCCAGATTAATTTTTGTGCTAATGTCAGCGTATACGCTTTATATTTAAGAATACCTCAATTAGAGTGTTTTACTCGTAGTGCATGGCTAGGCGCAAAGCCGTCACAATAGGCATTCTATTGAAAGGCTTGGCAACAACGCCATGCGCTATGAGGGAGGCGCTATGAGTGGGGTGTTCTTGAGCATGAAGAGTATAGACTGGTTTCAAGTTGTGAAGTTATCTAATCGTTCGCAAAAATGCCAATGGAATGATCAATATTTTCAAGGGCAATACCTGCGCCACGCACGACGCAACTGAGTGGCTCTTCCGCAATGATGACAGACAAGCCTGTTTCTTCCATAATCAGGCGGTCAACATCACGTAGTAATGCGCCGCCGCCAGTAATGACCATACCTTTCTCAGCAATATCTGCCCCCAGTTCGGGTGGCGTGTGCTCCAATGCAGATTTAACCGCACTAACTATGCTATTTAATGGCTCCGTCAATGCTTCTAAAATTTCGTTACTAGAAATGGTGAAGCTGCGTGGTATACCTTCCGCCAAATTGCGTCCTTTTACTTCAATTTCACGAACTTCTGAGCCGGGATAAGCGGAACCAATTTCTTTTTTGATAAATTCAGCCGTTACTTCGCCGATCAACATGCCATAGTTGCGGCGAATATAGTTAATGATCGCCTCATCAAATTTATCGCCACCTACACGTACAGAATTTGAGTAAACAATACCACCCAAAGAAATGACGCCCACTTCTGTGGTGCCGCCGCCAATATCAACGACCATAGAGCCTGTTGGTGACTCAACTGGTAATTCAGCACCCAGTGCTGCGGCCATAGGTTCTTCAATTAATTCCACTTTACGCGCGCCGGCACCATAAGCTGCTTCACGAATTGCACGGCGTTCAACTTGGGTTGAGCCATACGGCACACAAATAACAATACGGGGATTGGCTGAGAATAAACGCGGTGGATTAACCTTTCTGATGAACATTTTTAACATTTGTTCGGTGACGGTAAAGTCAGCAATAACACCATCCTTCATCGGGCGGATCGCGGTGATATTGCCCGGTGTACGGCCTAACATTTGTTTGGCGGCTAACCCAACTTGTTGGATTATTTTTTTGCCACTGGAACCACCTTGGTCACGGATGGCAACAACAGAAGGCTCATCAAGCACAATTCCTTGGCTACGAACATAAATTAATGTGTTGGCCGTACCTAAATCAATAGCCATATCCGTTGAGAAATAACTTCCCAACATATTACCGTTCAAAAAATTAAACATAGTGGCAAAATCCGTTAGTGTTATTAATATCGAGTCTCTTATGATAATAGGAGGTGTTAAAAAAGAATGTGCTGATTAAACGGGTCATGATACCCTAATACTTCTTTAAATATAAGGTTTCCAGAATCTAATGACTTTATCTCTTGGTGATGTAAAGCGTGTTGCAGAACTTGCTTATATTGAGACAAATGAAGATGAAGCCAGCGCGGCTTTGACTCAGTTAACGGATATTTTTGATCTCATTGAACAAATGCAAGCTGTCGACACCTCAGCGGTTGAACCCATGTCTCACGCGCAAGATGT
>JAJFJH010000264.1 GCA_021774155.1 Nitrosomonas sp. | reverse complement strand
CCTTAACTTCTATAGCCGTAAGACCAGGCACACCGGCATCCTCAAGGGCCTCAATTACCTCCTCGGCCTTCTTAAGTCTTATATATGCTTTTATCTCCTTCACGCTCTACTCCTCCTTGGTTTCCACATTAACCGGAAGCTTTCTCTTTAAGCCGCTCCCCTTCCAAATTGCATAAATAACAGGGATTACAATGAGCGTTAGTATAGTCGCACTGACCATCCCACCGACCATTGGTGCTGCTATCCTCTTCATTACCTCCGAACCTGTCCCGGAGCTCCACATAATCGGCAGGAGTCCGCCGATTATTGCGCATACCGTCATCATTATGGGGCGTATTCTGTGACTCGCGCCTTCACTTATTGCCTCGTAGAGATCTTTTGTAGTCTCCATCTTTCCGTGCAGGTATCGCTTTTCATATGCCATGTCGAGATAGATGAGCATAATGACACCGATCTCGGACGCGACTCCGGCTAACGCGATGAAGCCGACCCCTACCGCCACGCTCATGTTGTAACCGAGAATATACATGAACCATACTCCTCCAAGCAGAGCAAATGGCAGGGAGAGCATGACAATGAGGCTTTCTGCAATACTCCTGAAGTTGAAGTAGAGAAGGAGAAATATAATACCAAGCGTCAGCGGCACCACCATCTTGAGCCTCTCTTTGGCCCTCTCCATATACTCGTACTGGCCGCTCCATACGAGAGAGTAACCGGCAGGCATCTCGATCTCCTGAGCTACTATCTCTTTCGCATTCTTAACATAGGTGCCTACGTCTATACCCTTCAGGTCCACGTATATCCAGGCGTTGAGGCGTGCGTTCTCGCTCTTTATAGCCGGAGGTCCCTTTTTTATACTGATATCGGCTACCTGAACGATCGGTATCTGCGCCCCGGTAGGAGTTGGTATGAGGATACGTTTGAGTTTCGTGAGATCGTCTCTGAGTTCCCGGCCATATCTAAGGTTCACGGGATATCTCTCCAGACCTTCAACCGTAGTAGTAATATTCATACCACCTATAGCCGATTGGATTACGTCTTGAACATCTCCTACCGTAAGGCCGTACCTTGCGGCCTCAAGCCTGTTGATGTTGTAGTCTATATAATTTCCTCCAACGACCCTTTCGGAGAAGACCGAGAGCGTGCCGGGGATGTCCCTTACCACAGCCTCTATGCGCTTTCCGAGATCTTCGAGCATCTGCAGGTTATCGCCCGCCACCTTTATACCAACCGGGGTCTTAATGCCGGTAGAGAGCATATCGACACGGGTCTTAATCGGCATTGTCCAGGCGTTGGTCACACCGGGTATATTTACGGCCCTGTCGAGTTCATCTATGAGCTTTTGAGTCGTCATGCCGTCGCGCCACTCTTCCTGCGGCTTAAGCATTATCGTCGTCTCAAGCATGGAAAGGGGCGCAGGATCTGTAGCGGTCTCGGCCCTGCCGACCTTTCCGAACACTCGCTCGACCTCTGGGAAGGTCTTTATTATACGGTCGGTCTGCTGCAGGAGCTCACGGGCTTTGGTTATTGAGATACCCGGAAGTGTCGTCGGCATATAGAGGAGATCACCCTCGTTTAACGGCGGCATGAACTCGCCGCCAAGCCTCTGAAGAGGCACGACTGTGACAGCGAGTAAAATGAGCGCTATGATTATTACGCCAAATTTGAATCTCAATGCGAACTTAACGACCGGACTGTAGATGAAGAGAAGAGCCCGGTTTATAGGATTTCTACGCTCTGGAAGTATCCTGCCGCGTATCAAGTAGCCCATGAGCACTGGAACTATTGTTACGGCCAGTAAGGCGGAAGCGGCCATGGCGTATGTCTTTGTGAAGGCGAGCGGACTAAAGAGCCTCCCTTCCTGCGCTTCGAGAGAAAAGACAGGCATAAAGGAAAAGGTGATTATGAGGAGAGAGAAGAAGAGCGCAGGCCCGACCTCTTTGGCGGCGTCCATCATGAGCTGCCAATGAGGCTTTTTACCCCCGGTCTCATTATTGTGTTCAATGTGCTTATGGGCATTTTCAATCATCACGATAGCGCCGTCTATCATCGCCCCTATTGCGATAGCGATTCCGCCGAGGCTCATAATATTCGCGTTTATGCCCTGATAATACATGACGATAAAGGCGATGAGGATACCCACTGGCAGGGTAAAAATAGCGACCAATGCGCTCCGAAAATGCAGGAGGAAGATTATACAAATCAGAGCGACGACTATCGACTCTTCTATAAGTTTTTCCTTTAGCGTCTCTATCGCCCGTTCGATGAGCCCCGACCTGTCATAGACAGGGACTATCTCAACACCTTCCGGGAGGCCAGCCTTCAAGCTCTCTATCTTATCCTTTACATTATTTATCACCTCTAGGGCGTTCTCGCCGTAGCGCATGATGACGACGCCTCCGGCGACTTCTCCCTCTCCGTCGAGCTCGACTATTCCTCGCCGTAGTTCCGGCCCCAAGTGTACATGCGCAACCTCCCTTACGGTAACGGGAGTTCCCTTGCCGTCGATGCCCACTACGACGTTCTTTATATCCTCTATAGATTTGATGTAGCCAAGCCCTCGCACCATGAACTCGGTC
>JAJFJH010000263.1 GCA_021774155.1 Nitrosomonas sp. | reverse complement strand
TTCAATTGCGTTAGACAAATGATAATTAACCCTACTGCTTCTTGTTAGATGGTACCCATGAATATCAGCTCGATCATAAGAGTTCTCAATCCGAAAGGCTATTTGAGTTTTATTATCGTTAATCCTTTCCGCAATCATCGAATTGGTTAATTCATTACTTGCAATACGGGGGAGCAGGTTATCATTAATGCCTCCATTTGAGTTTTGAAACCTCTATGCATTAATTGAAACATTTCTACATTGGTAATTTGCTTCTGGCTGTAATCTTGTATTAAAAAAGAATAATAATATTGCAAATACTATTGAAACCGCAAAAGGTCTCACAAGTATACTTGACAGCCGATGTTGTACTACCGGGTCTATTTTGGAAATGACTTTATCACTACTAAAAGTAAGAATCGTCGCCACAAACACCGCACTTGGAACAGCTAATGAAATAATCCAATGTGAATAGTAAAAAAGTAAACTTACGAATAATTGAAAATCTCCGTTGCCAAGCATCACAGAATTATCTAGGACAAAGGGTGAAATGAACAAAAGTATTACAACTAAGAGAGTTGTTAAAAAATAAAATAGGCCAAGTCGAAGTGTTGTAAGATTTACAGAACTCATTCTCGGTATCAGGGGGTGTCTTCAGTTTTCATTTACTGACCTAACGCTTTGCTAATTTGCCCCATGGGTTTAAACGCCACGTAGCAGCTACTCACGCTCGCAGGGGATTTATACCGCGATGTTCAAATATCACCGAATCCCCTGCGGAATCAATGAACAGGGAATTTCATTCCCGCTCCAAACTAAAGCATTTCCAGCAACTCAATCTTCAGGACGGAACAATCGTTCAAAATATAGTTTCTGGCGCTGCTGTAAAACCAGGATTCTGGCCTTTCTACAAACCCTTTGCGGACAGGATTGTCGTGCATGTACTGGAGTTTTTGGCGGCACACATCATCGGTGTAGATAACTTGCGGATGATAGGCATCCTGCCACACTTTGTATTTCCGCCTTCCTTTCTCACGCTCACCTGCACGACACTTTCTTAGCTTGAGTCTTCAGTTCGTTAAATCCGCCTAATAGCTTGACATATATTTCTGCGGTGCCTTCCCCACTTTTTCCGGTGCCGGCGCCCCTACCTCGTACTTTGCCCCCGGAGCATTTCAATTAGAAGTCAAAAGAGGTACTTAGTACCTCACCCAGAGGAGATGCTCCACCCACGCGCACATAGGCATTTGTGCCAATTATTAGTTTGTCATCCCCTACTCGAAACCAACCATCATCATCCCATACTTCATACTCAACCAGAACAGCACCCTCAGTAATGGGCACAAAGACATAATTAACCGTATAGAATTCATAGTCGCCGTCTATGTAACGCGGCCCTGAAACCGCCCCATCGATTATGAATGTCATTGCGCGCTGGGAAAAACACCGATTTGGAATCATCGAAAATATTAGTACTGCGAGGAACAGACATACAAGAATGCGGCTCATGGCTCCCTCCTTTGCATAGGATGTTCACAGCAATTTTCGCGCACCCAGGAAAGGTAGGCCTATGTTGGTCGATGTGCCACTTGATATCCCACACGTCGTGCTCAAGTTTGGCTTCTCTGTCCTTGAACAGGGATGACGAAGCGACCGGCCGCAATATTTCCCAGCTAACCCGGATGGCCGTATCAATAAACCGACAGAGATGGTCTGCGTGGTGATGGTTGGCTTGCAGGTGATCCACATCATTCTACCTCACATTCAAATTAGGTGGATAGTGCAGCAAATCTACACAAGCCACCTGAGACACGCAACAGATTTGTTCCGCAGGGAACCCTGTCACGCAAGGGAATCAATACTTTATGCCCTCGCGAGAACTGTTCCCATCTTTGAGACATGCCCCGATGATTCTAAACTGCGAAGAGAAACGAAATAACGGAAGGTCGTCAGCGCCGGAGCAATCTCGTGCTGCTTCAGCGATAGAATTTTGAGCAGTTGAGTGGAAGGACTACGTGCTAAATGGCTGGCCGCCCGCAACCTTGCTGCAGTTCTCAAATTGAACCGCGGACAAACCTGCTGTGAATATCTGCACGATTGCGAAGAAGTCAGGACCATACTCCGTCGCGGTTGCTGTTTGCTAAAAAGCGTATAGTTGTCGCACTGTCAATTGAGTATTTCTCGGGCTGCCTGGCGAAGCTTGCGGTCGGTACGCTAAGCACAGCGCCTATCGATCATTGCCCCACTACGCTATGAAGGCGGCGGGCCATTGGTGGCCAAATTGAGCATCTTACGGTTCTTCATATTCGTGATCAGGATGAAGTTCGAGGCCATCATTTGTGGCGGAATTTTGTATTCGTATCGAATTGTGTTATTGATGAGCACCACCGCTTTCCCGCCTAGAACGCGGCTCTGCGGCGCAAGCGGTGAGAATCCAATCTGGATGAATTCTGCCTGCTCAAGATAGGAGATTGGCTTTCCGATCCCAGGATCGTTCATGTCGATCGAGAAGGTGCCGCTGTAGGTGACGTCGCTAGTGCCGCTTCGTGTGGCAGTACAATCCAAAGACGCAAAATGCAGCAGCGCCCGTCGTTGCTTGCCGAAACCCAGGTAGCCTCCCCGTCCGTGATAGCGCCTGCTTTTCCTTTTTGACATCACCCTCACTTCGACTTGCGCTTCCCCGTTCAGTATCGGCATCTTACCCAGTCTGTTCCGGAAATACCGCCCTATTAATTCGGGTATCAGCGAATCTGCTTGCTCCGCCAAGCTATCCCTGACCATTTCTGTGATAAAGGGTTTGAGAGTCCGTTTCAGTCTGGTCAGCGAGTCAGCTTTAGAATCCGATACTACTTCGTTGTAGTCCATTCGCTTTCCTCAATATTCACTGCGCAGGGCTCGCTGGATTGATTAGCAACTCATCTAACTGATCAGATGTCGGAGACGATAAGCGGACTGTTTCTTCTGTGGAAGATAGGACGGCTAGCCACGCCTGGACACACTTAGTGTTGACATGTGCTCAGTATCCCTTCGCATGTTCTTGTCTGGACCCGAATACAACAATCCGCTATAGCCGTCGATACTCGCCACAATGGTACACGGATGTAAAGAAACTTCTACATTCCGTATCCATCATAAAACTGGGATTTGAGCGTATTTGTTACTGTAGATACAACTGTCCGAAAATGCGCAAAACTCGGTGTATTTTGTATTGTGCTGAAAAACTCTCTGTCGATGGCCGCAGCTCGCGGCGTGTTCAGACAACAAGACGGCCGCCATAGTGACGCGGTGATTGAGTCGGCCCGTGCCCCGCCACTACATACTTTCTATATTCTATTTCTGCCCGGCTTCTTCATCGCGCGGACCGCTCCATTCCAGTAGGATTCTGGCGATGTTGGTTGCGTGGCTGTTGATTCTCCGGAACTGCTCCATCAGGTCCTGGTGGTACTCCGACGTCGCCTTGCTT
>JAJFJH010000262.1 GCA_021774155.1 Nitrosomonas sp. | reverse complement strand
GTGTCATTGAATATTGACCGTTGACGTGGTTGGTAGCGTAACCTCGACCGTTTCCTGTGTATCCGCATCTTCTGCCGAACTGTTTTGGATAGTCAAGTCAGTTGTCCCTGGATTGACGGCAATCACTTTAAATCGGATCTGTGCTGTTCGTCCGGATGCCCCACCTTTCCCAAGTTTTAATGCGTAGGTACCTGAGTTATCTTCCTCACCAACAATTTCCAGCGTACTTGAGTCATAACTCAGCTCTGCCTCTGATGTCAGCGAAGCGGTTGCGCCAACAAGCCCTACACGAACGGAGAATTCTTTATCCAGTCCCACATTGGCTGGCGCTTGCAATGTAATCGTTGGAGATGATGCAGCGCTTCTTGCAAACGGGTTAGGTGTTGCTTGAGATTCATTATTTGGGGAAAACGATGTCGGCGTACCTCTGGAACCGCCGCCTCTACCTGTGCCAGCTGATGCGATCGCAAGTGAGCTTGCTGCCGTTTTGCTGATTGTGACGGGTAATTTTCCAGGCATATTTGCCGTGCCGAAATGCAGCTCTCTATCAAAATTAGATGGATGAATAATGTTTCGCACAACACGCGGAGTAATCAAGAGAATAATCTCTCTTTTTTTGCGCTCTACCTTTTGGTTTGAGGTTAATCGGTCAAGCCCAGGAATATTTAATAACCCCGCCAAGCCAGTCACCCCTCTTGTTTCTTCATTTTCAATCAATCCCGCCAGCACTTGTGTTTCACCATCTTTAAGTGTCATCAAAGTTTCTGCATTACTGGTTGTAATTACTGGCGCACTTCCACCACTTCCACCACTTCCAGTACTTGGTGCAGGTATATCATCGCCTTTTTGACTTACTTCAAGGGTAACTTTCATTGTCACATCATCATGCAGGCCAATAATAGGCTCCACGTCCAATTTTATTCCTAAATCAAGATATGTTGGTGTTGAAGTAACAACAGCTGAGACACCAGCAGAAATATTAGATGAAAATACAGGGAATCTAGTGCCGATATGGATTTTAGCTGCCTCGCGGTTTTTCACACGAATACGAGGATTAGCGAGAATGTCACCATTCGATAAAATATGTGAAAAGTCTATCCTTGCTTGACTCGTCGGCAAAGAAAAATTTTTCAATCCATCAAACCCAAGCTGAGTAATCGGCTGAGCGCCTGATATGGGAAGACCTGTGGCAGCATCGAGTACACTACCAAAAGATACGGATGTAGGAAGATTAGGACCCAACTGAAAAGAGTTATTTCGTGAAACAGTCAGTATTACAACCTCCAGCATCACTTCCGGTTCCGGCATGTCATTCAATGCCACCAGCCTTTCTACCACCCTAATTGCTTCCAACGTGTCGCGCATGATAAAAAGATTCAATTGCTCATTGACATAGATATCTTTTGCCTTTACGAGACCCCTAACCATGGCGACCATTTGCTTGACATCGGCATAAGCGACAGGAAAGCTACGTACAACTAGCTCTTGATATTCCTTCTGTTTGGCCGGTGTATTAGGGTAAATTAATAATGAATTATCATTGAGCGCCTTGTACGCTAGTTGATTAGTCATCAAGATCAAATTTAAAATATCTTCGACACTGTTGTCTCGTACAAAAATAGACATTTTGGCTTCTTGGCGTATATCTTTATCAAACACAAAATTGATACCCGCTGTTTTAGCCATAACCTCAAACACAGTTTTTAAATCAGTATCACGAAACTCTATCGTAAAAGGCTTTTTAAATGCTGTTTCAAGCGTTAGTCCTTTATTCTCGCTACGAGTAACCAACGCACCAATCTGTTTAATTAATTGACGTGCATAAGGTTGTTCTGGATTTTCCTGCAAAACGGTTCTGACTGTTTTCTCTGCGCCAGTTACATCATTAAGTGTCAATAATTCTTGAGCATAATCTAATGAAGCAATATGATGACGCTCTAACTCAAGTGCTTCCAGGCCCGCCTCCGCTCTTTCATGACGCGGAAAAAACTCTAATATATGGTGATACATTTCTTCTGCAGTATCTAGATCCCCTGACAAACGGAAATGATTTGCATTCATGACCATTTGTATGGGCACTTCGTCACGCTGACGTGCGAGAACTGTTCGAATTTCTTTATTTTCTGGCTGTTCTTGCGCAGCTTGTTCTAGTTTCTGCAACCCGAGTACTAATTCACCGCGCAAGAATAACTCTTGTGCTTCTCCAAATGTTTCACTTTTTGTACCAAAAGTTTTGTTATTGATTGCACACCCAGCAAGCACAAACGACATTATAACCATAACAATATATTTCTTAACTCTCATCGAAAATTCCCTGCAATCTTATCGTTAATATTAAGTGTTTGCTTTGCACCAAGTGGTAGATAAGTCAATGTAACAGCAGCATCATTCACAGCATCAACTCGATATCGATCATCAATTGGACGACCCAATTTAGCGACATAGTTTTCTCCCGCTTCGGAGAGGAAAACCCAGGTTTCATTTCCATAAATTGCTTTGCCAATATATTTGAACTGTAATGGTG
>JAJFJH010000261.1 GCA_021774155.1 Nitrosomonas sp. | reverse complement strand
TCCAGGACAATGATGAGGTTGGGATTCATACTGAAAGCTCAAATGATGATTCTGATTTATCAGAAACTACAACTAATGAAGTAAAACATGAACAACTTGAACAACCTCAGAGGTTTACTCATATTTAGCTTGTATCACTTTATATTAATTGAAGTTTAATATAAGAAGGCTATTTATCTAGACCTGACCCTAGTGATTGTACCAGACGCTTCATGCCGCGCCGCTGTTATGTATGGTTGGCCAGGAAAGAAACGAGAATTAGTTTCTGAACAGGCTGTATATTTATAATATATAAGAGTATTCAATGCTAATCCGGTATAGAATCTTGTGCGATAATTGCCTGAAGGTATTCTGGGTAGATTAATTCTGCTACAGGCCGATCTGTGGCATTGGTCACGTGTTTAGCTAGCAGCTGATCATGATGCGCGATGTGGTTGGTTAACCAATCAGAGAGAAAGTCGAGTACGTCTTCAGGAAACTCCCGGTGTATAGTAAGTTTACCCAACATGTTGTTTAGGTCCACCAATAGATGGGTATGGATTGCTATATGTCCTTCTATTCCAGGATAGTTTGTCTCATACATAAGGTTTTCTTCGCTGGTAAAATGGAATTTAACATACCGTTTAACTTCTTGAACGATGCGTAAAACTGTTGTCTCTGTCTCCCCAGTCTTAATAGCTACGTCTAGCTTGCGAAAAAGCATGACTAGTAGGCGGTGTTCTACATCAATCAGAGGATGATTTGTTTCGTATGATTTTTTCCACTGGATATACATTAATCTAACTTTTCTATTACGATAATTTTGGGTTGTAGGCACAATTCCAGCCTTAATATTTATTACGGCTGATAATGTAATGATAAAGTTACGTGAATAGTTTGCCGTTAAGAACAAGGCATGAATTTGCCTTTATTTATGCATTTGTACTACATATTATATATATATTTAAATTCATTTATAAATGAATACATTGATGCAACACTAGTTACTTTCTAGCCATCAAGATAAAAATAAAGGAATACTTATGCTTGAAGTTAAACAACAAAAATCTTCCGATTTATATAATGACGGGAATTACAGGAAGCCAGTTTTAATTAATGACTCAATTCTGTTGGAGATAAGTTCTATCAAAGAATTTATAAGTGGAATCATTGAAGAACGTTATCCAGATCTAGGCGGACATCAAACCCGAGTCACTGATAATGCGGCTTTGTTTGCAAAAAATATCGGTTTATCGCAACAAGATAGTGAATTTCTAATGTTTGGCACAGGAATACATGACATAGGAAAAATATCAATCAGTGATTATATTTTAAATAAACCAGCCCAACTTAGCCGCAATGAATTTTCTTTAGTCAAGCAACATACAGAATACGGTTATAAACTTTTAACCCCATTGAAGTTGGATTCACAGGTTACTGAGATAGTACTTTATCATCACGAAAACTACGATGGTAGTGGTTACCCTGAGGGCTTAACAGGTGATGACATTCCATTTTTAGCACGGGCTACAAGAATTTTAGACACTTATGATGCTTTAACTATGAATAGGCCATATCATAAAGGTGTAACAAATAAAGAAGCCATAGAGATAATGGAACATGATCAGCAATTTTATGACCCTTACTTGCTAGAGTCTTTCTCTAAAATGAAGTTGGCATAATTTTAATTTATTTTATTATTATGTTTCATTGTTTTATGTGTTTTTAACCAATATTCTATGTTTTCTTTTGTTACTGGTATTTTTCGAATAAATCTCCAACTAGTATTAGTATGTTTTCAAAACTCCACAATCTTTATTGGCAAATTCGTTTTACAAGGAAGCCCTCAGTTAAGCGTCGTTACTATCGATATATTGCGAACGAAAAAAAACGCCTGATAAATTCAGGCGTTGATAGTGAGTGTTTAAGATTACGTTGCAGGCATTTAGTTAATTTAAAAAATGTCTATGCGGAAAGAAGTTATTTAGCCTATAGAAAAAACTGTATATTTTGTCGGTGAGTCTTCTATTATTTTTTCTTCTATTTAACATAATATACATTATTAGCAATAAGTCATGAAATAAACGTGGGTTGTTTCGACGCGATTTCTGCCTTGATTGGTCTTTTGGCGTTGCTGGTATTGATGCGTTACAAAGTCAGTGTAATCCCAGTTATCACTGCCTGCAGTGTGACGGGACTCTTATTAACTTTCATCACCCCGTGGCTCGAACAGATAAGCGTTTTTTTCATAAAAAAGATTAATTGTTTCCAGGCATCTGAATCAATTCTATTTTTCCGGAAATTTTTTTGTATGAGTCGGCCGCGTCAGCTGACTCTTCATTAGACGACAAAATGTCATTCAAATTTTTCTGTTGGAATGCTTCCTATTCTATTAACATTATCAATAGATACTATTAACTAAATTCCAACAAATTGAAAGTGATACGAGCTATATATCAGTAAAACTCTGGGATTTTAATGCTGGTTGTTGATGTTGTGTGCTTCATCTATTGTAGTTTCTGAAAGAACATTACTTTCTTCATGATTATCTGAAACAATCTCTGAATCATCATCAATAACAATATTCTCTACAAGAATGTTTGAATAAGCGAAACAGATCAACCTAAGTGGCGGATGGGGTATTCGCTAATATGGAGAAGAAGCGCCCGATCCCGTTCATTCAATAGTAAGTAGAATCACTATGTACCAACACAAGCCAACTTAACAAACGTATTTAGTTGAACCCGGTCGAACATTTATTTATCAGCATAGTGGCTTACTATTGACTCAAGGGCGCCTCTAAAAAGTCTACGTAAAAAACCAGGGCGATTCACCTACCAACCCAATAACATTGATGCTCCTATTAAAACGAGAACAAAAGTTATCATAAGAATATTAATTATTTTGTCCATAATGGCCTCTTCTAATAATTGAAGTTAAAATCATTCTAGACGAGTCAACACAATGAGTATATTAGGGGTACCATTATTTTACTCTAAGGGAAACCATTAGAAGTGCTTTGGTTAAACGCCTCAAAAGACTTACTTTGGTCAATGCTATTATTGCAACATAGCCTGTCAGTAGTTTCAATTCAGGAATATAAACCGTAAGAATTTAGCGACCTTCATCGATCGTATTTTTTATCACATGCTAACTTTGATTGTTAACACCCCTAGTTCATCCTTGTTTTAGTATAATAACATTTTCAAATTTTTAACTATTCATGAGCTATTATCAGAAGCATGTTTTTTTCTGTGTCAATCAGCGTGAAGCTGGCGCAGCGTGTTGTAATAACCTTGGCGCGCAAGACGTTCGTGACTATGCAAAAGCACGGATTAAATCACTCAAGTTAAATGGCCAAGGAAAAATAAGAATTAATAATGCAGGCTGTTTAGATCGATGTGATGAAGGACCTGTTATTGTTATTTATCCTGAGGAAACTTGGTACACCTATATTGATAAAGAAGATGTCGATGAGATTATCGAGGAGCATTTAATAAATGGCCGTATTGTCGAACGGCTAAAGATCTAATCCTTTCTATTGTAGTCAGCGAAATAATCGGTTGAAATCAAATACGCAAAAGTTCTTTATAGACGGTCCTGCTGGCAAGCTTGAAACGGTGCTTGCGGAGCCTGACATAAGTCCATGCGGCATTGCTGTTATTGCGCACCCTCACCCATTATTTAGCGGCACAATGGATAATAAGATTATCCATACCTTATTCAATACATTGCTTGAGCTTGGCTTTATTAGCGTTAAATTCAATTTTCGCGGTGTTGGAAAAAGCGCCGGCGTTCATGATGATGGCATTGGGGAAGTTGAAGATGTCATGGCTGTCGTCGGTAACGTTAGTGATCATTTCCATACACAGTATGGTGATCAGCCATTACTTTTGGCTGGGTTTTCTTTTGGCGGTGCGATCCAAGCACATGCAGCGCAGCGCTTAAAACCACAGCATCTTATTTTGGTCGCACCATCGGTAGAACGTCTTAACGCCCCGCCAGTGATAGAACATACTGGTCACGTTTTGATTATCCATGGCGACCAAGATGATATTGTTTCATTGCAGAGTGTTCTTGACTGGGCAGCGCCCCAACAGTCACAGCCTGTCGTTGTTATTCCAGGTGCTGAGCATTTTTTTCACGGGCGGCTATCAAGCATCAAAGGCGTTGTTTTTGATGCTTTCAAAGGTTAAAGACTTTTCTTACTCAATTGTCTTTTGTGTATTACAGCGTTAGATCTAGTAATACTCTGTTTTCGCATAACTCTCAAAGCGAGTATATTCACCAAGAAAAGTAAGATCAATCTTACCGATGGGGCCATTTCTCTGTTTGCCAATAATAATTTCAGCTATGCCTTTATCTTGTGTATCTGGGTTATACACTTCATCACGATAAATAAACAAAATAACATCAGCATCTTGTTCAATCGCACCAGACTCACGTAGATCTGACATTACGGGTCGTTTGTTGGGTCTCTGTTCTAGACTTCTATTAAGCTGTGATAACGCAATAACAGGCACTTTTAATTCTTTAGCCAAGCCTTTTAGTGAGCGCGAAATTTCTGAGATTTCAGTTGCCCTATTCTCTCCTTGACTACTAGAAGACATTAATTGTAAATAATCGATAACAATTAAACCTAGTTCACCGTGTTGTCGGTATAACCGCCTAGCACGCGCGCGTAATTCCAGGGCATTTAACGCGGCACTTTCGTCTATAAAAATAGGCGCATCATTTAATTTTCCAAGTGCATGCGTCAATTTGGGCCAATCATCATCTTGTAGCTGCCCTGTACGAACTTTATGTTGATCAAGTTTTCCCACTGACCCAAGCATACGCATGGCCAATTGCGCTCCACCCATTTCCATACTAAACACAGCAACAGGCTTATTCAGCTCAAGTCCAACATGCTCTGCAATATTAAGAGAAAATGCTGTTTTACCCATAGATGGCCGTCCAGCGACGATGATTAAATCACCAGGTTGAAAACCGGAGGTTTTTTGATCAAGATCACGAAAACCAGAAGCAATGCCAGTTACATCACTAGCATTGTCTTGGTTATAAAGTAACTCTATTCGTTCGACGACTTGCTTCAATAATGGTTGAATATCGACAAAACCTTCTTTTCCTCGCGCACCTTCTTCCGCAATATCGAATACTTTAGACTCAGCCTCATCAAGTAATGTGGCAGCTGACCGTCCGGCTGGGTTATATGAAGCGTCTGAAATTTGCGCACCGACTTGAGCCAGTCGACGCATGACGGAACGCTCACGTATTATTTCAGCGTAGCGTCGGATATTAGCCGCCGAAGGCGTGCTCTGAACAATCGCGCCGATATATGCTAACCCGCCTATATTTTGCAACTCAGCTGAGATTTCAAGTGATTCTGCAACGGTAACAACGTCAGCAGGTTTATTATTTTCAATTAACTTGCAGATATGCTGATAAATCAGCCGATGATCATGTCGATAAAAATCATCTTCATTGATGAGATCGGCAACTTTGTCCCAAGAATGATTATCAAGCATTAAACCACCCAGCACGGATTGCTCTGTCTCAATAGAATGTGGCGGTGTTTTGAAAGAAGCTATTGATTGCTCGTCAATAAGGCTAACAGGTGATTGAACCATAGGTCGTAGTGAGAACAAAAGATGGGAAGTGATCGATTCTACCACCTGCATCATTGTGGTGGGATGAAAATAAAAAAGGACTGTTAACAGTCCTTTTTTATTACTTGAAATACAACAAGTTTAGAAAGTTGATTCGCCTAAAATTGAAACTGTAATCTGTGCGTTAACGTCGCTATGTAAAACAATGCTGACTGGATGATCTCCAACTTGCTTTAATTGACCCTGTGGCATACGGATCATTGATTTTTCAATTGAAAAACCCTGTGTTTCAAGTGCTTCAGCAATATTAGCACTGGTAACAGAACCAAATAACTTGCCTTCACCACCTGTTTTTTGAGTAATTTGTATCATCAAACCATCAATTTTTTCAGCAAGTGCTTCAGCAGCAGCAAATGTTGTTGCCTGATTTTTTTCAAGTTCAGCACGTTTTAACTCAAAGTCAGCAATTGATGTTTCAGTTGCACGTGTTGCTTTGCCTTGAGGTATCAAATAATTACGCGCATAGCCTCTTTTTACATTAACTATTTCACCTAGTTTACCTAGGTTAGCGACTTTCTCCATCAATATAATTTGCATGTTTTCTCTCCTTAGTGCCGGTCTGTATAAGGCAACATTGCAAGAAAACGTGCACGTTCAACTGCACCACCTAACTGACGTTGATAGGATGCTTTTGTGCCAGTAATTCGAGCTGGAATAATTTTGCCATTCTCGTTGATAAAGTCCTTTAACAGCTCAATAT
>JAJFJH010000027.1 GCA_021774155.1 Nitrosomonas sp. | reverse complement strand
CAAGCGTTGCCTAAAACATTTGATGCGGGGTGATTCATATCGTTACCTTTGTGCGCTGTTGTACATCGTAGAAAAAGTAATTATTGCCGGTGTTTATATAACATAATCTGCACAAAAAGCGCACGACACTAACCAATTGGAACACTGCATTTTAGTAGCAATCAAGATTTTAGAGAATGCGGCAAATTGTCGCACCCGCTAAAGCCATGATTTATCCGCTGCGGCAATATGCCACATTGTTTCTTTTACTTTATTAATCCATAGTAGACAGCAATTCATGCAATTAAAGATATTTAATCAGTATTTCCCTTCGTTGATTTAACGATAAATAGTTTTGAATTTATGTGAATTAGTTGTTTTGTAGCTCCTCCTTGCGGGGGTGTTGACTAGCTGAAAGTATGCTTTGGTAAGCTTTAAATAGCTATGGGATATTGAAGTCAAATTTTAATCACAGTTAGCAGCACCCCCATTTTTTGAGTGCCTCTGTTTTAAATTCTGATTGTGGTTTTTTGTGATCTTTATATTCCTGCTCAGGTGTCTAGAGAGGCTTGTTTATAGAGTGCGACAATATGTCACATTGATTTCTAAAGAGTTTTGATTGATTCTAAAAAAGTATTCAAAAAAGAAAAAGAATACGGTCAAGTTATATTTTAGAAAATAGGTGATTTATTGCACAGGTAGTCTCCTGCACAGTAAAGATGCTGCCGCAAAAAATACTATTAAAACCTACAGGGAGTGTAGTCATGAGTTTTTTCAATAAGAAAAGTACTTTTCAACGTAAAGTGTTACCAGTCAGTTTAGCAGCAGGTTTTTTACTCGTATTATTCGGTCAACAAGCGATGGCACATACTCGCTTAACTGTTTCATCCACGCCTGAGAGTTCGTCAGCACATGGCTCTACCGCAACCGCAGTTAATATTCCGCATGGTTGTACGGATAACCCAGTCATAGGCAATGTTTTCTTTCTACCTGATACGACAGATGCTATCGTACATACTTCTACAGCCAGTAACTTTGATCCTTTTGAGGCACCTGAAGGTGCTAGAGCACTAGATCATATTGTTAACCCGCCGTTTATACGTTTGATTAAATCAAAAGATGCGTTTGCAATGACAGAATTTATTAATGACCCACTGGGTAATCCAATCGGATTTTGGGCTGCAGACGGGGAAATACCTGCACATAATTGGATTGGGCAACTTCCAATGACAATTACTTCGGTTGCTATTCAACCCGACTCTTGTGCAACTTCGGTTCGCCTAGTTCCCGCCATTGCCAATATCTGTAACGTAACGACAGTAGCGGGAATTGATAGTTTAGATGCAGATAACCCAAATGTTGATTTCTGGACAGCGCCTGATGTTGGTAGCATATATGATGCTCCTAGCTGGAGCTACCCAGCATCATTCGATATCACCCGTGACCTGGAAGCAAATCCATTGCCAGCAAGTTGTGGGGAAGGGTTCGCTGTTCGTATCATTCCATCAGCAGCCCAGTTGAACCGTGATATGCCAGTTTCAATTAATGGTGAACAAGTTTGGCCGCAACCTTAATTTTTTTGACTATTAATGGCCAACTCATTTATTGATCTGGGTTGGCCAATTATTGGACAAGCCTTTTTTTCTCTTTGTAGTGATTCTAATATTGTGTGAATCTTCAAATCCTGTTTGATGGGTGCGACATTTTGTCACATTGTTTTTTTCTTAGTTATGAAACAAACTTATGTTGGAATATGCGATTGAGAGAATGATATATGCGTTATTTTTTTAATCAGCATAAAACTGATAGCGCATTTTAATAGAACAGATATTTAATATAAAAAGATTTATAAGGATTGGCTAAACATGAAAAAATTAAATAAATTTAAATTAGCAACACTTTCATTGACTACGATTATGTTGATAGGATTAGGGCAAAATTTATTTGCACATACTCGTCTCAATGAGGCTACGCAAACTGAAGGCACTCGCACCATCAATCACATCGTGATTTCTCATTCTTGTAATGACACTTCACATACGATAGGCACATCGGTTGTTTTTCCAGATGGCGTGGATTCAACTATTTTGGTCAATGGTGAAGCCTCAGAAGGTCAAATGCTCGATTATTTGACCAACTACGGAAACAATTTTCAACTCTTGCTGGATCGCTCGGTATTCGATGCGATGAATGAAAAAATTGTTGGCGGTAACGTGGTTGGTTATTGGGCAGGTGGTGGCGCGGGAATGCCAAACAATCTATATGCCGCTACCTCATTTAGATCCACAGCAGCAGGCATTGAACCAACGTCCTGCGCCAGTAGCGTTGCAGTCAAGGTATCAATTGCCGATGTTTGTGAAATTACAGATGCAGCTGGTTTTAACGACGATGTGGTTCGACTATGGACGCACAATGATTTAGGTACACCTTTTGACCGTGTAAGTGATACTGATGATGGCCCTGCAACATTTACGATTACACGAGACTTGACGGCTAATCCACTGCCAGAAGGGTGTAGTGCGGAGGGTGATGCGGTTGTAATCAAGCCATCTGCAGCACAAATTAATCGTGATATGCCGATAGTAGTAGATGGCCAACAAGTCTGGCCACAGTAACACTGTCATCAAAAACGAATGAATATCTTCATTCATTCTCCTGAGTGTTGCTATCCGGTTTGTTTTTTGCAATGAAAAGCAGATCGGATAGATCTCTAATTTAAATTTTAATACTCTCCAACAAGAGAGGTGCGACATTTTGTCGCATTGCTATTTCCCCGAATGACTCAGATAATACTTATATGTTTATGTTAAAAATTTAGAGGTCAGATAATGCGTTATCAAACTGTAATAAAGACATTATTAGCTGCCGTCATTACCGCCACGATTTCTCATGCAAGCGTTGCTTACGCCCATACCGCTGGTGACACACTTGACCCAGGTAACACCATGAGAAATTTTACTGGCATGGCATTTGTAACTTGTGGCGATGATGGTAATGGACCTGCAGATCATATTGTTGTAAGAGTTAGAGACAATTCGCCGCCTGTGCCTGGTTTGTTGGTGAATCTGCAAGTTTTCAAGCGAGACAAGTCTAATAGTGTTACTGACACAGTGTCAGGCGATGCAGAGTTTAGCCCATTTGTTACGTTGCAAGGCGGGGGCGGTGTATATTGGCTTATGGTAAATAAAACAGATGTAGGCGCCCGGTCTTTTGAGGTTGAATATCATTGTAATACGCTTGATGATGTACATACAGGTACAGATATTGGCGTGACTCAATTTGGTGAGCCTAGTTTTGATGAAAACGGGTTTTAATAATCGGATGCTGTGAGAGTTGGTGGAGAGGTTAAATGTTTATGATAAAGCGAATTAAATCCTTTGTTTTTGTAGGTTTGTTATTAAGCCTTACGATAACGCCAGTGACAGCCGAGCATGTCGGTGATGTGTCACCATCATGCGCATTGTCTGCATTAGATGGCACAGCTATGCATAACCTAGAAGAATTACAAGGAAAAGTTGTCTATGTAGACTTTTGGGCTTCTTGGTGCCCACCTTGTGTCAAATCTTTTCCTTTTCTTACTCAATTAAATCATGATTTAAAAGATCAGGGTTTGCAGGTAATCGGCGTTAATTTGGATGAAAAGATCGCCGATGCGGAGACATTTCTTGAGAAATTTCCGGTTAATTTTTCGATTGCGGTAGATGCTGACAAGCAATGTGCCAAGGACTTTGGTGTTATTGCCATGCCTTCTTCTTACTTAATTGACCGGAAGGGTGTCATCCGGCACGTACATCAGGGGTTCCGGCCTGATGAGGCAAAAGATTTGCGCGCGGCTATTGAATATCTATTGACCGAACCGCTGTGAGTCTAAAATTCGCATATATCCATATGCGATCAAATCTGGCTATACCTGCCTTATGAGCAATAGACGTATTGACGAATCTAGCATGATGAAAAGCTCGCAAATAATAGTGGTTTTATTATGGCTTATTGTTTGTATAGGCCTGTCGGGTTGCGTCAGTTTGGCGCCATGGGAACGAGGCAATTTGGCGAAACCACAGATGGCCATAAACCCTCATCCGTTGCAAGATGCCATGCGTGGACATAATTATAGTAGTCGAGAAGCGGGTGCGAGTGACAATGCGTCCGGTGGTGGTGGTGGGTGTGGTTGCTTCTGAGCCAATTGCGAAGTAGATGTCAGATCACCCTGTAAAAACTCAATTCGCTGGATTATGTCATAAGCACCAAATCCGAGATTGCTGTCTGTGTCAGCCAGAATTGGGTATCCCTCGTAAAAGAAACACAGCACTGCATGCACTCACTTCTGCCGCACTTGTTTTGCCCGGTTTACTGTTATCAACAGCGGAGGCGGCGAACGCGAGCTTAGATAGTTTTAATTTTCAATATAACCGCTTCCAAGAAGGCAAACGGAATCTTTTTACCGTACCGAATAAGTTAGAGCCTATTCAGGCTGATGTGATTCAGGCCAGTGGAATGGTTTCTTTGTCAGATCGCGTCAAATTCTCCTTTAATTACACCCGCGATGTTTGGTCGGGCGCAACCCCGGTGACAACATCACCGTTAGTCTCAGGTGGTAATAATCCTATTCCGAAAACTGAGGATGGACGGACGTTTATTTCCGGCGCATCTCCATTTGCTACCAATCCTCCTTTTGGTAGCAGGGCGCTTAAGCTTGATCGGGATTTAAACCCCATTGGACAGGACGGGCAGGTGGATACCCGCGCAGTAGAAGTTCTTTCGTCCGCATCACCTGAGGTACGCAATGCCGCAGATTTTGGTTTGGGTTATGAATGGAATGAAGCAGCTGTGAAGTTTGGTGGCGGTGTTTCGATTGAAAATGATTTTAAATCAAGTTATGGCAATGTGAGTGGCCGTCTGGATTTTAATCAAAAATTGACCAGCATTAAGTCTGGCTTTGGTTATACCAGCAACGAGACATCTGCAATTCTTGATTATGATCTTTCGCCTTACTTAACCAAGACGGCTTTTGCAAGCCAGATTGAAAGTCGCGGCGGTTCGGAGATACTACATGGAAAGCGGCAGGATTGGGCGGCTAATATTGGTTTAACACAGATTCTTGGGAAAAATTCTCTCATTGATGCCAATATCGGTTATACCCATAGTAATGGATTTATGGAAAACCCCTATAAGGCTATGACGGTTATTTTTGTTGACCCAGAAGTCTTAAATAATGGACTAGATACTCCAATAAACGGGGATGTTAGAGCACTGTTGGAGCAACGACCTAATATTCGCAACCAGGTGGCGATCAGCGCGCGATATATTCAATATATTAACCCACTGGACGCTGCACTGCATTTGGACTATAAGTTTTCTACTGATGATTGGGGTATTAATACCAATACGATGACAGCAAACTGGATACAGCCATTGGCTAGTGGTTGGACCATAACGCCAAGAATTCGTTACCATTCGCAAGATGCTGCCAATTTTTATCAACCATATTTATTTTCCGAACAAACATTCAATGCAAATGCGGTGGATGCATTGGGAAGGCAGGTATATGAAAGCATAGATAATCCGGATACTTTATTTGTTCGTGATGAAAACTTTAATCTGCTCGATGGTAATGGTAATTTGGTCGATGAAGCGCTGATTAGCGTACAACCGAAAAAAACTCAATTTGATAGCGAACAACTGCCGGATAATTTCTCCAGTGATCATCGTCTATCAGGATTTGGCACTTTGAGTGGTGGCGTTACTTTAAACAAGCAGTTTGCCAAAGGTATCGCACTGCAGGCCGGTTTTGAATACTTCACACGTCAAAGTGCATTACAAATTGGTGGAGACAGTGGCGGCAGTTTTGGCGACTTTGATTTCTATGTTGCCAGTGCGGCAATAAGCGTTAATATCGAGAAATTAAATTTTGCCGACAGTGGTAGCACTGGAAGTGGTGGTCACGATCATTCGAGACACGGTAAGAAAAAACATCATCATGGCCATGTACCGGCAGGCGTGATGTTTGGCCATATGTTGGATAAGGCCGGTGATTTTATGGTGGGTTATAATTTCATGTATGGTCGTCAAGCGGGTGATATATTGAATGGAACGCAATCAGTAAGCGACCAAGCAATTGTCGATCAAGGCTGTAGCGATGAACTGAATTGCCGGTTTACGCCGACCTATATGAACATGAAAATGCACATGCTCAATATCATGTATGCACCAACTAACTGGATGAACGTGATGTTGATGCCGAAATTTGTTGATATGGAGATGAACATTCGTAAACTGGATGGTGGCCCCCCAGCTCCACCGGATGTACATGAACATACGGGCATTGCAGGGCATACCACTGGCGGGGTGGGAGACACCACATTGTCCTCATTGATTAAATTATACAATGCGCCAGGGCATCGACTACATTTAGGTCTGGGAGTGAGTGCGCCAACGGGTGATACAGGTTTGGAATTCCGTCGCGTATTTAAAATTGATGGTGGGCTGATTCACTTTGGTATGCAGCTAGGCAGCGGTACTTGGGATTTTCTGCCGAATTTGACTTACACGGGTGATTATAATCGTTGGTCCTGGGGCGCACAGATCGGTGGTGTTAAACGGCTTGAAGACCAAAACAAATCTGGTTATCGACTCGGCGATACTTTTCAAGCGACCTCATGGGGTGGTTATCGTTTAACGCCATGGCTTTCAACGTCAGTACGGGGTATTTATACGGTGCAGGGCTCTATTCATGGTGATTTTAATGCATTAAATGGGCGTGCAGGCCCGATGGATTTTCCGGCTAACCATGGTGGGCAATTTTGGGATGTCGGATTTGGTGTTAATGCGACAGTTCCTAAAGGCAAATACGCTGGGAATAACCTTAGTTTTGAATGGATACAACCAGTAAAAGATGATGTCAACGGCTTCCGGCTCGAGCGTAAAGCAGCACTTGCCGCAACTTGGAGCTATCATTTTTAGTTTAACCCAAAAGTTAAGCTTGCAAAGTAAATAAGGGTATTAATGGGGAAAGTCCTCGTTTTATTTTTTGGCTCTGGCTGTACGTCACTTATTTAGAGCTTACTCATAAACTATAACTTATTGTTTCATAATATAATAAATAACTATTTAATTGTTTTTATGCTAGGTTTTTACAGGTATGCATGCAAAAACCTTGCATCTGCCTCAAACAAAATTATCTAAATATGAACTAATTTTTAGTAACCTTCTAATCTAGATTAATAAAGATATAATAAATCAATCAGTTAATGATTTATTTTTTTACGAGATATATGCAATGCTACTTTCTGAGTAAGCTCTAA
>JAJFJH010000260.1 GCA_021774155.1 Nitrosomonas sp. | reverse complement strand
GTATGATTGTTGGGAATAGTCATACAGGGCACATTCTTCATTTTCAGATTTTTTATTACCTAATTGAGTTTATTAGTGGGCGACGCACTTGGGGAATACTTCCGAAGTTATCCCATCATGTTGATTTGGTGCCTGTAGATTATGTGGCGCGTGTAATTGTATATTCGAGCTCTTCTTTGTCCACGACCGGAAAAATTCTACATCTTTGTTCTGGGCCAGAGCATGCAACCTCACTAGAGGAATTAAAAGAAATAGTGCGTGTAAATTTCCAGAGGCATGGCTTACAAGCCTCGAGACAAATTACTTTGCCCGTCACATGGTATAAAAGATTCTCTGGTGTAATTACATTGTTTGCACCTAAGGACCTAAAAAAATCGCTTGCAACATTACCAGTTTTTCTGGATTACTTGTCAGAAAATCAAGTCTTTTCAAACAAAGAAACACTGAAATTACTTAATTCATCGAATTCTAAAGTTGCTTTACCTATGCCTAAAAGCTATATTAACCTCATTATCGAATATTATCTCCTAAAAACGTATTCTAAAAATGGCGAATAGAGGAAAACGGCTTGTCAGGACTAATGCGGACAGACTCTATAAGGTGGCGTTTCCGCAAGTTGATCTGAATCAGGTCGCCTTACTTGTGTGAAGTGGTAAAAGTAGATCCGTGCCAAATAGATTTGTTTGATGAGAGGAGCTGCTTTGCGTAAGCATTTTTGTTAACCATTTCGACCAGAAAATATACCACCATTTTACCATTTATGGTCGAAACGATCACTCATAATATTAATATTATTTATCATTATCAATGAGTTGAACTTGCGATTCCCCGTGGTCTTGCCACGGGGAGCGTTATAGTTTTTGTTTTTGAAGTCAGCGTAGCGCGTCGTTTCTGGTTTTCTGCACCTATCCCCGCAGTCTTGCTGCGGGGATAGGTGCAGCGCGCGCGGAGCAAATTTATTAGATATTCAGGGCCGACTACTTATCTAGGACAGCCCCAAAGATTTACTTATCAGCCTTTCAAAACAGCTAAATCTTGTTGTTTGTGTAAGCTGTTATTTGATTTCTGTTTAGTTAATATATATTGAATTTTGTTAGTCAATCTTTTTTCTTCAAGTTGGGATAAGAAGTAAGGATATATAGATCTCTCTTTATGATTGTCTCGATATGCTAGAGAGGTAATCTGTGTGTTCATATAATTCAGGTCTAAATGTAGCAACACTGCTGGCGCATTAACCCGCTCACAAATACGTTCTTCACCAATCTGGCGGAAACCTAACATACGTTTATAGAAGAACGCGTGACGTGGATTAATCTCTATAAAGGCATCTTTTGTTTTATGGATTACATATGCGTAGATGTATGCAAGATGAAATAGGGATGCGAATACTTCTTTTGAGCTGCATTGTGGGCTAGAGGCGAATTTTGATAATTCGCAGACTTTCCTCCCTTTTGCACGAAAGGTATCTATTTCACCTCCATAAAGTTTATTAGCCAGTAGACCTTCGTTTGAATCGATAGTTAATGTAAGGGTTCCAAAAAGATGTTGTTTATTGGATGCCTCAAATGTAATCTGGTTAGGGTTGCAAGAAAAAGCTGAGACATTCTCAGTAAGGTAGCCTTTTGAAGCGTACCTATGTTTGATAAACTGATTTGTTTTAGTTCGCTGATTGAAAGAGTCCACTAAGCGGATGCTATAGCCATTGCGCTTTAGAAGATATTCTTGGGTGTTGTTTTCATCTAATGTTTCAACTGTTGGTACGTCATGGCTCGAATATCTATTGGTGGAAAGGTGTGAGTGAGTTTTGTCGGTGTATGGCTGCCTATTATCGGTTGAAAGAAAACTTGTACAGTTGGCGTTAGGCTGGGGTTCAACAAGATGGATACTTTTAGTTTTTAGTGTATTTGCTATTTGAGCTGTATTTTGCATTAGTGTTTTATCTCAATGGGGTTGGGTTGTATATTATTAAGCAATAATCATGCCTAAATTTTTTATTCATATAAAACCTAATGTTAGGTTGGGTCTCTAGTGGTTGTTAGTATAAATTGTTGTTAATTATCGATGTTTTGTAAGTTGATAAATTAACCATATGTTTTATTACAATATTTATTGTCTCTTAATAAAGACAAAGGCATCTCTAAAAACTCAAGTTACAAAATGAGGTAGCTCAGAGAAACATGCTGTTATTTTTAGTTAGTCGATCCTGAATGTTAGTCCAACATGCTGATAATAATGAATAATATTCGAATTTTTCGTGATTATTTCGACCGTAAATGATGAAATAACAGTATATTTTTTGGTCGAAATGGTTAACTGAAATGCTTACACAAAGCCGCTCTTCCCATCAAATAAATCTATTTGGCACGAATCTATTTTTACAACTTGACCCAAGCGATCCGCTGCTCAAATTATCTGCAGTCATACCCTGGGGTTATTTAGAAAACTTTCTCAGTTCATTACAAAGAAGCTATTGGTGCACCGAGGAGTTATTGTCATATATGGTCCGCCCCATATTGCAAGAAAAATTTCGTTTGTGACAAAAAGAATAATGCGTCCATATATCCGGCCTTCGCATGAGGTATAAAAGCACCTCTGGCCCTGATGGAATTTGCACATTCCAGCCTCATCAAATCTTCGGCCTCTATTGGGCCCTTGACAATATCAGGCTCGTGGGAATGCAGGTATTACCTTTTGTGCCATCATTCGAATTTTCCGCGCAATTCGTTACCGACTGTTGATATTTTTAAATCTATTGTAATTTATCTCTGCCCAATGTCCTTTCACCAGACCCGAATAAGTTAAAGTGGAGTTCAAACATTTGCGTCGATTAGTTCTTAATTTAGGATATTAATTGTATCCATGCTATGCAGCCACGCCATTATAGTTTTCTTTTTTACTCAACAAGGCCCATGCAATGCGTACGTTCTTGTTAGCTACCCCGACTGCTGAGATATTTTTACCCCGCCGTTGCTCAAGTTTGCTGATCCATCGGTTGCGCTTATCCTGGTATTTGTCGGCAATACGAACAACTGCTCTTGCACCATGAATTAATAATGTTCGCAAATAGCTGTCGCCTCGCTTGCTGATCCCCATCAGCGTTGTCACTCCGCCAGTGGAATGTTGACGAGGCACCAAGCCCATCCAGGCCGCTAGCTCGCGCCCATTCTTGAATGCTGCGATGTCACTTACCGCTGCAACCATCGCTGTTGCAGTCAACAGGCCAATACCGGGAATAGTGAGCAAACGTTGGCAATCTTTGCTCTGCAAGCAGATGGCCTGCAGCTTCTGCTCCAATGTGCCAATTCGTTGATCAAGATGTACCATCTCTTCATAGAGCGCATTCAGTAGTTGACGAAATAATGGTGTTAAGCCGTTTTCTGCGTCCTCGAGAATTTCTGGTATCCTCGCCCTGATATAAGCAATCCCTTTGGGGATAACGACGCCATATTCTAATAACAACCCTCGGATCTGGTTCGCTTGCGCAGTCCGCCGGGAAACCAGTAGACTTCGTATGCGATGGATACTTTGAATATCTTGCTGTTCAATACATTTGGCCGGCACAAAACGCATATTGGGACGCTGCACTGCCTCACATATCGCTTCTGCATCGACCGCATCATTTTTGTTGGATTTGACATAGGGTTTAACAAACTGAGGCGCCATCATTCGTACCGTGTGTCCAAAATGAGTAAATGTACGCGCCCAGTGATGTGCACCACCACACGCTTCAAGCCCAATTAAACAAGGCGGCAGGTTGGCTATAAATGCAGTTAATTTATTTCGACTCAACTTTTTCCTAAGCGTGGTTTGACCAATTTTATCTACCCCGTGAAGCTGAAAGCTTTGCTTCGCTAAATCAATCCCCAACACTTTAATTTCACTTTTTGCTTTACAATATTTCATGATTTGCCTCACTTCTATTTGACGTTTAAATGACATTAACATCATGGCCCTTTTGAGGCCGTTTAGGAAATGGGGCGGACCATTCCATTAAATCTGGTGTTTGAGTATTAAATGAACCCAGATTTTCCATTAGAACTTTTGGTTCATCCTGCAAGTGCGTACTTTGCGGTAAAAAAGAATGTTGAAAAAAATAGATTTAAGGTTGAAATTGTCTCTGGATTTTAACCATGAGGCTTTTTCAATATGTCCACCAGTTTGCTGTATCACGCCTTTGGCATAGTTGGCTATTTTTATCAAAGCACGCGTTTTATTGCGGGCATTGTAATTGTTTCAATACAGGAAGATAAATGGCGACGGAGGTGTTCGGTTTGTCGAAGTCGTGATGTACACTGCAGAGGCAAGTAGATTCGTCGTTTTCGCACCGTACCGATTGGTCAAAAAGCAGTATTTATCGACATTGCCGTTCAACGGATAGAATGTACCAAATGCCAAGCAGTCCGCCAAGTAAAAGTACCGTTTGTCGATAAGCATAAGCGCTATACCCGTGCTTTCGAAAGATTGGTTTTGGATCTCTCTAAGTATATGACCATCAAAGCAGTGTCACATCACCTTGGCGTGAGTTGGGATCTGGTTAAGGGGATACAGAAGAGCAACCTGAACAAACGTTATCGTCTGCCGAAATTAGCCAAGATCCAGCGCATTGCGATTGATGAAATATACCAAGGCAAGAAGCTGGGCTATTTAACTATCGTTATGGATCTTCAACGTGGCGTGGTTATCTTTGTTGGCGACGGGAAAGGCGGCGATGCATTGATTCCATTCTAGAAGCGCTTGAAACGCTCAGGCGCAGAGATCGAAGCGGTTGCAACCGACATGGGTCCAGCATACATTAGTGCGGTACACGTTCATCTTTCAGAGGCAACGCTGGTGTTCGACCATTTTCATATCATTAAGCTGTTCAACAAAAAGCTTACAAAACTACGTCGCGATCTGCAACGAGAAGCAGAAAATGGATTGGGCGAACCCGTGCTAAAAGGCATCCGTTGGCTATTACTCAAAAACCCTGACAATCTG
>JAJFJH010000259.1 GCA_021774155.1 Nitrosomonas sp. | reverse complement strand
ACCTGGCACCAAGCTATGCTTATCCATCCATAACAAATTAGCCTCGAATTGATCAGCTATCTCTGGTGGCTTGTCAGCAGCTACCAGCACATCACCACGGGTGACATCAACTTCATCAACCAGTGTCAAGGCAACGCTGTCACCTGTATAAGCAGTATCAACCTCGTCGAAATCTACCAACATGTCCTTGACACGTGTTTGTTCACCCCCAGGCAAAATACGTATCGGCTCAGCTGTCCGAATAGAACCCGCGACAACCTGCCCACATATTTCACACGTATGGCTATTAAGTTGATTCACGCTACTTACTTGCATACGAAAAGGACTTCGTTCACAGCTATCAGATATTTCGATGGCGTCAAGATAGTCCAGCAGACTTGGTCCCTTGTACCAAGCGGTATTGATGTTTATTGACAAGACATTGTCACTTTCCTTGCAACTTATCGGAATAGCCTGGACATTGGGAGACTCCAAACTGGATGTCAGTGCAAGAAAGTCGGAAGCAATAGTATTGAATGACGTCTCGTCATCATTCACCTGCCCCATCTTGTTGATAATCACCAGCACAAGATGCTGAATACCCATCAAGGCTGCAATACGACTATGGTGAAGGGTTTCCGAGCAGATGCCTTTGCTAGCATCTATAAAAATTACCATTAGGTGAGCAGTGGAAGCCGCTGTGACAAAATCGCGGGTGCATTCATGGCCAGGCGCATCAGCCACAATGTAGCGTCTTTTTTCAGTGACAAAACAGTGATAGGCCGTATCAGAAGCGGTGCTGGAACCAGGCTGACCAGAACCTTTTTCAATCGATTTCAGTGGTTTTTCTAGGGCAGCTTTGCTGTCAAATAAAAAGCGGCAGTTCGACATATGCCTGCCACCCTCTACTCGGCCGCAGATAATAATCCGCACAGCCTCCTTGTTTCGCTGACTATCTGTGAATGCGACCATTTCACCCGTTTGCAAGTTAATCATCAGTAACACCCCAGCTTCGCCAGGATTCTCCAAACAACATAACCCATGATTCAACGAATTTCAATTGATCTTGATCTTTCGGGTCTTGGCGTCTTTCTGACTTTGTTTGTTTTTTATATTTGTAAAGATAAACCATGTCGATATCAATAATTTTTTTGAACCTGACCCAGGTTTGAAATGCCGCTTATTAGTCATTCGTGATCAGCTATTTTACAGGACTACCCTGCCCCCAAGCTCTGCTGCCATTTCCACGCTGTATCCATCATATCTTCCATATCATACTGACAAGTCCATTCCAGCTTGTTTTCTGCCTTAGAAGCATCTGCCCATATTTGTTCCACATCCCCAGTTCTCCGATCACCAATAACATGCGGCAAATCAGTTCCACTTACTTTTTCAAAGGCCTTTATCACCTCTAACACACTATGTCCTTTTCCGGTACCGAGGTTAAAGATATCGTATTCCTGATCCATTGTCAGCGCATAGTCCATCGCTTTTACGTGCGCCTTGGCCAGATCGACCACATGAATATAATCTCGAATGTTAGTTCCATCAGGCGTGTTGTAATCATTTCCAAACACGGTAAGCTTCTCTCGAATACCTGCAGCAGTTTGCGTAATATAAGGAACAAGATTGTTGGGCACACCCAACGGCAGCTCGCCTATTCGTGCGGAAGGGTGCGCACCGACTGGATTGAAATAACGCAAAATAACCCCTTTAACACCACTATGCTTGCATAGGTCTTTCAGTATCTGTTCACACACGATCTTGGTTGTGCCGTACGGAGAAATTGCATCAACGACTGGGTGAGTTTCATCAATGGGTGATTGTTTAGTATCTCCATAAACGGTACAACTGGAAGAGAAAACTACGCTGCTGACCCTATGTTTATTCATTACTTTTTGTAGAGCAATCATGCCGCCAATGTTATTCGCATAGTACTTGAATGGTTCATTGACAGATTCCCCAACCGATTTAAACGCAGCGAAATGGACAACCCCATCTATCGCTTCAAGCTCAAACAAAGCTTCCAGATCATCCTGGTCATTGATATCTGAAATATACAGTTTTACAGGCTCTCCAGTTATGGCAGTAATGCGTTCGGCAACTTCCTTCTTTGAGTTGGAGAGATCATCGACCACCACTACATTGTAAGCATTTTTTTGCAGCTCTACGACGGTATGACTTCCGATGTAACCCAGCCCCCCAGTTACTAAAATGGTTTTATTCATTATTCTATTATCTTGTTCAATATACCAATATACCAGCAAGCAAATTCATCCGCACTGTGACAAATTGTCACATTCACAATTTTAGCGCCTTAACTTACAATGCCCGTCAGAGACACACAGATTACATTCAAACAGGCATTATTTGGGAAAAAATTATAATAAAAGGTAATTGTTGGCTTGGCATTAATTAACGACAACCTACCCACCCAAGTATTTTATTTGTGCAATAAAGCGTATCCCGAGAAGCCTTGAAGCTGAATTTGGTTTGATTCCGCAATTAATTTTGTTAGAGGGTGCAATACATGAAAGACATACAGCATAAAACTATCACTAAGGCCGTTTTCCCTATAGCCGGCCTGGGGACAAGATTCCTTCCAACAACAAAAGCATCACCGAAAGAAATGCTCCCGATCGTGGATAAACCGCTCATTCAGTACGCGGTTGAAGAAGCTTATGCCGCCGGTATTCGGCAAATGATTTTTGTCACTGGTCGCACAAAACGCGCTATTGAGGATCATTTTGACATTGCTCATGAGCTAGAATCTGCACTCGAACTTGCCGGAAAACAACAATTACTGGAAATGGTTCGAGATATTACACCAGATGATATGCAGTGCATATATGTCAGGCAACCACATGCTCTCGGTCTTGGACACGCCATTCTTTGTGCGAAACAGGTTGTGGGTAAGGATGACTTTGCTGTCATATTGGCCGATGATTTAATGGTCGCAACAAAACCGGTGATGACGCAAATGGTTGAACAATATCAAAGACTACAAGGAAGTATTATAGCCGTACAGGAAGTTCCCCGTGATCAGACCAATCGCTACGGCATTGTCAGTGGCAGCGAATATCAACCTCGCCTACTGACAATAAATAATATTGTTGAGAAGCCCTCTCCAGAAACAGCACCGAGCACATTAGCGGTGGTTGGACGATATATTTTAAGCAACGCCATTTTTGACGAAATCAGAAATCAAC
>JAJFJH010000258.1 GCA_021774155.1 Nitrosomonas sp. | reverse complement strand
CAAGCCGTCATGCTGCATTGGTATCACCAAGGTTTGAATGCATTTGAGCAAACTTGTGCTGCGGGTCAAACCGTTTTCTCACAAGTTGACGCGATGCTTAATGATGCGCTTCATCAACCTAAAACTGATTTGGATGATCTTTCTAGTTTAATTAACACCACGCAATCTATTAATCAGGCACTTAATAAAACGTTGCACGAAGGGCGCGACAAATTACTTGAATATAATTCTTTTCGTCCAGCGATTGCTAATCAACTCAAGCAGCGAGCGCTAGAACAAGACGCAGATCCCAGCTTGTTTCATTACATGGATAGCATTTTTGATTGTTTTGGCGTTCACACTGAAGAACACAGAAGCAACAGTTATATTATTCGTCCGAGTGAACATATGACCACTGCATTCTCTGGCTTAAGTGATGATGGCATGACCATTACCTATAACAGAGATGTCGCCTTAACTAATGAAGATATTCACTACCTCACCTGGGCGCATCCAATGGTTGTGAATGCTATGGATAGAGTGATAAGCAGTGAGTTTGGTAATGCGGCAGTCAGTGCAATCCAATGCAAACAAATTGAACCCGGCACTTTATTACTAGAGAGTTTATTTGTTCTTGAAGCCTCAGGAGAATGCGTTCAACAAAGCAAGCATTATTTACCGACAACAATCATCCGTATTCTCATTGACGAAACTGATCGTAACAACTACCTTGATTTCGATCATGAAACACTTAATGAATATCAGGTTAGTGTATCCGCCGAAATTGCCAAACAAGTTATTCAATTAAAAAAAGAATCCATCAAAACAATGGTGTCGCGCAGTGAATCTATCGCGCAAACAGAAATTCCCGGCAAGGTTTCTCAAGCGCGCAGCCAGATCCAACAAATGTTTACGCAGGAAATAGAACGACTTCAGGCGCTACACAAAATAAATCCAAATGTCCGTATGGAAGAAATCGAGTTTTTGCAGCAACAATTAAAAGATTTATCGCAAATGCTACACTCGACGCACCTTAGGTTGGATGCGCTACGGGTAATTGTTGCGACTTAAGGCTGTAAAAACGTTTAACGTTAAACGTTAAAACGAAAATGCATGACATCGCCATCTTTGACGATATATTCTTTGCCTTCAAGGCGCATCTTTCCGGCTTCCTTTGAGCCTTGCTCGCCTTTATAAGTGATGAAATCTTCATAGGCAATCACTTCGGCGCGAATAAAACCTCGTTCAAAGTCAGTATGAATCACGCCGGCTGCTTGTGGCGCCGTATCGCCCTGATACATGGTCCAGGCTCTAACTTCCTTAACACCTGCTGTGAAGTAAGTTTGCAAACCAAGTAATTTATATGCGGCACGAACCAAACGGTTCAAGCCCGGCTCATCCATATTGATATCCGCAAGGAAAATTTGTTTGTCTTCGTTAGATAATTCAGCAATCTCAGCTTCTAACGACGCACAAATGGTCACAACTGGCGCACCTTCGCTGGCTGCATATTCTTGAACACGAGTTAACAATGGGTTATTTTCAAACCCATGGTCATCAACATTAGCTACATAAATCGCCGGCTTTGCTGTCAACAAACACAGTGGTTTTAATAATTGTTGCTCATCTTTGTCTAGCGTTAAGCTTCGAGCCGGTTTTCCCTCGTCAAGATGCGCACGCACTACTTCAAGAAAAGCACTCAGCTTAATGGCATCTTTATTTCCCGTTTTTGCTAACTTAGCTTCTCTTTGCTGGGCTTTCTCAACGGTACCTAAATCAGCCAATGCTAATTCAGTCTGTATGACTTCAATATCTGAAAGTGGATCAACCTTACCAGCAACATGAATCACGTTATCATCTGTAAAACAACGCACCATATTGATGATGCCATCGGTTTCTCGGATATTGGCCAGAAACTTATTCCCCAGTCCTTCCCCTTTTGAAGCACCTGCAACAAGGCCAGCAATATCGACAAACTCAACCGTAGCCGATTGAATCTTTTGTGGCTGAACGATTGCACTAAGTTTATCTAAGCGCGGATCTGGCAGCTCAACAATACCAATATTGGGATCAATGGTACAAAAAGGATAATTCTCTGCCGAGATACCGGCTTTGGTTAATGCATTAAATAAGGTAGATTTTCCTACATTAGGAAGGCCAACAATGCCACATTTCAGACTCATGCCCTAGTTCTCGTTAGATTTTAAAATTGATTGATGCAAATAAAAATAGGTTAGGGAAGCACCGATTAATTCTGGGCCAAATGGATGACAAGATAAAACCTTGCAAACTAAGGCACAAATCGCAGACAATAGCTAGCCATTACCAAGATTTTCAACAATAATGTGGACGATTTTAGCTGTCAGACACTGGTTCATGAATTATTCGGTGCTCCCTTAAGGTTTGGTATGCAATTTCAACATTGCCGCTTGGCAATCACCTTGAGAAATTTCAGGCCACACCGTCATACTCCGTTGAATTGCTTCGTCAATTAATGATGCTTCTTCTTTTCGTGGCGGGTGCAGAACATAATTCACAACTTCACTCCTATCACCGGGATGACCAACACCTATTCTCAATCGCCAGAAATCTTTTGTGCCTAAATGAGCAGCAATGTCTTTAAGGCCATTATGGCCGCCGTGACCACCACCCCATTTTAGTTTAGAGACGCCAGGCTGCAAATCCAGCTCATCATGCACAATCAGAATTTGTTCCGGTAGAATTTTGTAAAATTGACACAATGCACCAACAGATTGTCCACTACGATTCATGTAGGTCTGCGGTTTTAATAACCAAAGATCAGCATCTCCGTGATCAACACGTGCGCACAACCCATAAAACCGAGCTTCGGCTTTAAATGACACATTTAAATCCTCAGATAAACGACATACCCATTCAAACCCAGCATTATGTCGCGTACCTGTATATTCTCTTCCGGGATTACCGAGACCGACAATAAGTTTCATGGAATTATAAAAAAACTACCGGTCAAATTAATGCCGGTAGTTTTTATTTTATTTAAGCCATATGATCAAAAAAGAATTATTCGGCTTCTTTATTATCTTCGCTATCTACGGTTTCTTCATCACCTTCACCTTCACCTTCACCTTCACCTTCAGAAATTAGCGCGCGTGGAATAACAATAGTTACAACAGGTAAGTCACTGCCACCTTTTTCTAATGAGGGAATTTCGATATCCTTTGGCAACACGAGGTCACTCAAATGCATTATATCCCCGACATCCATATCTACCAGATCGACCGTGATAAACTCGGGCAAGTCTTTTGGCAAGCACGAGATATCTACTTCGGTAATCACATGACTTACGTTACCGCCGGAGGTCTTAACTCCAGGTGAAGATTCCGCATTAATAAAGTGTAACGGCACTTTCATGTGTATTTTCTTCTTCGGATCTACTCGTTGAAAATCAGCATGGTACACTTGCTGCTTGAATGGGTGCATCTGTGTATCACGCAGCAATACTTTCTCTTTTTTACCATCAACGTCTATTGACAAAATTGAGGCATGGAAAGCTTCAAGCTTTAGCTTGTGGTATAGCGTGTTATGATCCAGCTCAATTGACTGTGCTGGCGTTTCTCCGCCATAAATGACTGCTGGCACTTTTCCAGCAATACGCAGGCGGCGGCTCGCACCCTTGCCCTGCAACGTACGATTATTTGCAGTAATTTCAATTTTCATCTTACTTCTCCAAAAGTTGACTATCCGCGACCAGATAATCCATTTAAAAAAGGCGAAAGTCTTCGCCTTTACTCCATAAACAACGAACTTAGCGAGCTTTCATTACTAATTCGCAACATTGTTTCAGCTAACAAACTCGCAATACTTAACTGGCATATCCGCTCACAAGCTTGTGCATCTTCTCGGAGCGGAATTGTATCAGTTACTACGAGCTTGTCTAATTGCGAGTTCTCAATACGCTCAACAGCTTTTCCTGATAATACCGCATGCGTTGAATAAGCTAGCACCACCTCAGCACCTTCATTTTTTAACGCTTGCGCTGCCTGACACAGTGTATTCGCTGTATCAACCATGTCATCAATGATAACGCACGTACGTCCCTTAATTTCGCCAATGATATTCATGACTTTTGCTTCATTGGGTTTCGGACGACGCTTGTCAATAATTGCCAGGTCGCATTCTAACCGCTTAGCCAACTGCCTTGCCCGAACAACACCGCCCACGTCAGGCGAAACGACAACTAACTTTTGATAATCATGCTTCCATATATCTCCCAGCAAAATAGGCATACCGTAGATATTATCGACAGGAACATCAAAAAAACCCTGGATCTGATCAGAATGTAAATCCATGGTCAGCAATCGATCAATACCGACTGTTGTTAGCATATTTGCCACAACTTTCGCCGTAATTGGCACACGTACTGACCGAGGTCTTCTATCCTGCCTAGCATAGCCAAAATAAGGGATCGCTGCTGTAATACGTCCAGCTGATGCACGTTTTAATGCATCAACCATTACAAATATCTCCATCAAGCTATCATTTGTAGGCGCGCAAGTCGATTGAAGCACAAAGACATCTTTGCCTCGTACATTCTCGAGGATCTCTACCATTATTTCACCATCACTAAAACGCCCAACTTCTGCGCGTCCCAGACGGATATTTAAATGCTTTACTGCATCTTGAGCCAATTTTGGATTGGCTGTACCGGTAAAAACCATCAAGCTGTCATAAGACATGATTAACGTTTCGCTATTATAAAACAGGTAATTAGGGAATGAACATAAGTCGGCTCCTGATTATGTAAAACTGGCTATGTATTTAAACCAGATAGATTACTATCCAATCAATGTATACGTTATCCAGACAAAACAACATCATGAAGCCTAAAACTGGCTGGGGAGGTAGGGATCGAACCTACGAATGCTGGAATCAAAATCCAGTGCCTTACCACTTGGCGACTCCCCAATTTTTTTATTCTATAACGCTATGCACCGGATGATAATCCAATCCTTGTGCCACAAAACCGCACATATTAGCAGGAATTTTATCAAAAGCAGCGCGTACTGCTATTTCAGTTTTAAATTCTGCAAATACACAAGCACCGGAACCACTCATAGCCGCTATTGTAGTATTTTCTAACAATTTTAGCCACTCCAAGCACTCACCAACTTCCGGGTATGCTTGGCACACGACAGGTTCCAAATCGTTATGACCTTGTCCTGTGGAAAAGGGCGGTATTTTGATAGGAATCGTGTTTCGTGTCAATTCCTTACTTAAAAAAATTTCAGCAGTCGAGATTTGAACTGGTGGCGTTAACACTAAATACCAAGCAGACGGCAGTGTAATTGGCACTAATTTTTCGCCGATTCCTTCCGCAAAAGCACTCTCTCCAAAAATAAAAATCGGAACATCCGCTCCTAGCTGAAGTCCCAATTCTATTAGCCGTTCTTTGCTCCAACCGATCCCCCACAGCTGATTGAGTGCCATTAACGTCGTCGCCGCATCAGAGCTGCCGCCACCCAATCCGCCACCTATCGGAATTCGCTTAACCAAAAAAATTTCTGCGCCCTGGCTTGTGCCACTTTTTTGTTGTAATAATTTCGCGGCACGCACACATAAGTCATTTTCTTCTGGAACACCAACAATTGGCTTATTTAACTTAATAACACCATCTTCTCTTATTTCAAAACTCAGCTGGTCAGAGAAATCTAATAAACGAAATACAGTCTGTAATAAATGATAGCCATCATTTCTACGTCCTATAACATGTAGAAATAAATTAAGTTTGGCTGGCGCAGCAAATGTATGCATAGTTTCAAAAATGACAAAATTCGTCTTAATAGGTTATTGAGCTTCCCAATTATCAACCACGAGTCGAATCTTTAGCGCTTCATAACTCAGCGTCAGCACTCTGGGGCGAGGTTTCTGTGTGGGTTGTACTGCTGTATAGCTAATATAGTCTATTTCCCAGCCATCTTGACGAATCGCAACTACTCGATCATTCTCATCCAAATCTTTCATCGCCATGGTCGCAGGTGAATGTTTGCCTTGCGCCCAATACTGCAATCCAGCTAATGGGATACGCCAACCTAAGATATCTTCAGTTAAACTCTCCACATCAGCAGCATAAAACGCTTGTTGATCCGAGGTTGTTAAACGCACCCCCTCATAATCGCGTATGATCTGAGCCATCACTTGCCCTAATGGTGAAAGCAATAAAACTTCATCAACCATTTTTGAATGCTGCCAGCGTATTCCACCGGAGGTACGCTGCCGCTCATCTTGAATTGAAATTCTTCCAGTCAAGTTAAACTTTTCAGTAGTGGTATTTTCGGGGTTTGCGACAGGCTGAGTAATTATTGTACGAACAACCGCCGATTGGGTAGAAATTGTCGCACAACCTGCAATCAACGGAAAGATACAAAGAAACAACTTCCATACAGAAAAGAGATGTCGTCTTTTGCTAGTCAATTATCGCCATAACATTTTTTAACAGCCCGATTTTACAAGAAAAGATGGCGGTAATCGTCGTACCACAGAGAAACTTATCCTACCCACCATAAAGTTTTTTTTAGGATAAACCTTAGAAGTTATATGTCCCTTGCTTTGGCAAAAAGCATCAGCTATGTACAGCTCTATCCGTTTCCTGATGGTCGGGCAATATGATATTTAACTCCAACGTTTCTTGGTTTTCATCCTGCTCAAAGTTAACCGTGATCGCCTCTTGCTCAACATTGACA
>JAJFJH010000257.1 GCA_021774155.1 Nitrosomonas sp. | reverse complement strand
CTTGACATTACGCTGCATCCAATTAGCAAACGCTAAATTTTCAGCTTTAAATGAATCCAACTCAGCGCTATTGAGTGTGAGTTTCTCATAGTTGGGGTCAGTGAAGTAAGTCGACACACGATCAACTTCTTCTGTTGTCAGTGTTCCTGGACCATCTTTAATATCCTGCCACTCGGCTTCAACTTGTCGTGTAAATTCTTCGACACCCAAAGCTTTCACCAGTATTTTGATCCGCGCTTTAAATTTGTTATCACGACGGCCATATTGATTATAAACCCGCATAATGGCCTCAATATAAGTCATCATATGCTGCCATGGCAAAAACTCACAAATCATAGGGCCAATAATCGGCGTACGACCTAATCCACCACCAACCAAAACACGAAAGCCAATCTCACCTTGGTCATTTTTAATCACGGCCAATCCAATATCATGAATCTGGATCGCCGCGCGATCCTCTTTTGCGCCAGTAATTGCAATCTTGAATTTACGCGGCAGATAACCAAACTCAGGATGAAAAGTCGTCCAATGGCGTAAGATCTCAGCGTAGGGTCGTGGATCAATCTCTTCATCTGCTGCCACGCCCGCATATTCATCAGAAGTAATATTACGAATACAATTTCCAGATGTTTGATTGGCATGCATTTCAACTAAAGCCAAATCGGCCAAAATATCCGGCGTGTCTTCTAATTTAAGCCAGTTAAACTGGATGTTTTGGCGTGTTGTAAAATGACCATAACCACGATCATATTTGCGTGCAATGTGCGAGAACATACGCATTTGCTCTGATGACAACAACCCATACGGTACAGCGATACGCAACATGTACGCATGAACTTGCATATATAATCCATTTTGCAACCGCAATGGCAGAAACTCTTCTTCGGACAATTCATTAGATAAGCGACGACGCACCTGGTCGCGATATTGCGCCACGCGTTCTTTAACTATTTGTTGGTCGTATTGATCGTAACGATACATATTAAAGCTCCTCAGGTACCCGTTTCAGGCACCGTATTCAATAATGACTTAATTTCAAGCAGTCTCTCCTGATAAGAAACGCTTGTGTAACATAATTCAAACTTATTCCTCAGCATAGCTTTTAGATGGCGGTAACAACTGTGCGGCTTCTAGTGGAAATTTAGCCCCATATTGCATAATATGCGCGACATCACTATCCTCATCATGCCGCAATGCGGCGCCAATGTACGCGTGATCGCCTTCGGCACCGATTACGATACCAATACGTCCACCACACCCATTGAACCATGTCACCTGTTTTGGTTTATTATCTTTATTTGTACTCATATTTAATTTAATTAATTTTCACATCATGTAAACGAAAAACTATCGCTCGCCACGTCTACTGCCTAAATAGTAACAAAGCAGCAAGTTCAGCAATAGTTTCTTTATCTTCATATTTGTATTACAAAACCAGCTTGATGCCAATAACAATAAGAATAGTCGATAGAATTGGCCTCAAAATACGATCCGGTATTTTCCCTCCAACATGGCTACCTAGGTATATTCCTGGCAACGAACCCAGCAGCAAACTACCCAGCAAACCATAATCAACCGTTCCAAGATAGGCATGTCCTGCGCCCGCTATTAACGTCAGTGGCACAGCATGAGCAATATCAGTCCCTACTAAAGTTACTGATGGCACACGTGGATACAAAACAAGTAACACCACCATACCCAACGCACCTGCACCCACCGATGTAATCGTCACCAACACACCCAATACCGCACCAGTTGCAATTGTTATTGATTTTATATGGCGATCCCGCCATTCTATCAAAAACCCCAGATGTGACCGACCCATACGCGATAATCGCTTAAGAAATAACAGCGAAAACGCGGTCAGAATTAGCGCAACACCCAGCATGGTAGTAATTAAATCTGAAAATAGTTGGCTCTCAACCCCCAAAATATTTAGCCAAACTACCGTTAGTAGCGCGGCAGGCAAACTGCCCATAGCGAGCAACCCGACTAAGCGCCAATTGACCGTTCCACGGCGACTATGTACCCATGCACCACCAGTCTTGGTCACTGCAGCATACAATAGATCTGTGCCCACAGCAGTCGCAGGTGAAATACCATACATCAGGATTAACAATGGCGTCATTAAAGAGCCGCCACCAACACCAGTAACACCAACAATAAACCCGACTACAAAGCCAGATATTGTATATCCCCACTCCATTTATTTTTCTGTTCACTCTATTTTCAGAAGGCCGGATAATAACAGCAGTTTTATATACCTCAAAATAATATTATGTTAGATTGTTATAATAAATAATTATATAAGGTCTTTTATTGTCATTATGAAATTACAACAATTGCGCTATATATGTGAAATTGCCAACCAAGGATTAAATTTATCCAGAACAGCGAAAAGTCTGCACACCTCTCAACCAGGAATCAGCAAACAGATTCAGTTACTTGAAGAAGAGTTAGGCGTCGATATTTTTATCCGCAATGGCAAGCGAATCGTTAAAATCTCGCCACCGGGAAAAGCTATTCTAACAATAGCCGAGAGAATCATTCAAGATACCGAGAACCTAAAACGAATCAGTCAAGAATTCACACACCCGGCAGGCGGCACATTAACGATAGCCACCACACATACGCAAGCACGCTATGTTTTACCCTCGGTCATTAAACGTTTTACCATGCGTTACCCTGACGTAAGATTAATCCTGCGTCAAGGCAGCCCCACCCAAATATCGGAACTCGTCACATCAGGTGAAGCAGACATTGCTATTGCAACTGAAGCCATTGAGCTGTTTCACGAATTAGTCATGCTGCCATGCTATGAATGGAATCGCTGCATTATTGTTCCACTCACACACCCATTACTCGAATTAAAAGAACTCACTCTTGAAGCAATCGCACAGCACCCAATCATCACCTATGATTTTGCTTTTACGGGTCGCTCAAAAACAAATCAAGCATTTGAATCCAGTGGACTAACGCCTAATGTTGTCCTAACCGCAATAGACTCGGATGTAATCAAAACCTATGTAGAGCTGGGATTGGGCATCGGCATTTTAGCAAAGATGGCCTTTGATCCCAAACGCGACAAACACCTTAAGTCTATTGACGCAAGCCACTTATTTGAACCAAGCACTACCCGCATCGGCATCAGCCGCAATAGCTATCTACGCAGTTATATTTTTGACTTCATCGAAATGTTTGCGCCACACCTCACTGAGACCACAATTCGAGCCGCGCTGCAAAAACGCCGAGAACACCCAAAACCGTAATGAAATAATATTCATTCAAAAAATGACAAATCTTGATATAAATTAATTTTACGTCAATTTTTATATCAAAAATTTATAACCACATGGTAATGTGAGGCAAGTGTTAATTTCTTTTAAATTACTAAAAAGGAACATAAATGAAATCATTTATTATCGTGTCTTTGGCATCATTATTAATTGGAGTCATTGCACTGGGTTCTGGCGCCTACAACATGGCCGCAACGGAAAAGCACTGGCTCATTACAGAGAAAATCATTGAATGGGTGCGTGTAAGCTCTATAAAATCACGCGCAAAAGACCTGCAAGCGCCTCCTATTGGTGACAAAGACTTATTATTAGCTGGCGCAGAACATTATGCAGCCATGTGTATTGATTGTCATTCAGCGCCAGGTCATGAACCCACAGAACTATCGCAAGGCCTTTACCCTCAAGCACCGATTTTCTATAAACATGAACCAGCCACGGATGCTGAAGACAAAGTGGAACACATCAAGGCATATTTCTGGGTCATCAAAAATGGCTTAAAAATGACAGCCATGCCTGCCTGGGGACGTTCTCATGACGATAAAACTATCTGGGCAATGGCCATTTTTGTCGATAAGCTTAAGGGTATGACCGCCGAACAATATGATAAATTGACAGACGCTGATAACAACCATGGTCATGGCCATGATCACGATCACGACCAAGGTCACGAATAAATTGAATACATTCTTATTTCTATGCCTTACATAGAAAGGTCTAAGATTCCAACTGAGCTTATTAGTCATTATCTATCCGCCAATTATCAGGTGATGATTGGCTCCGATATAACAACCTTATCTATTAATCATCCCTCCAAATCACTTTCACAGCTTTTCACAACATCAGGCCAACAATGCGCGGTTTTTATCACCGCGTTTAACCCACTCAGCCAACAAAAAGATCTAAATGAGAATTTAATTAATAACGAACACTTACAACTCACATTAAAGCAACACACCCACCAGATTTTTGAAGGTATAAGCACAGACCCATCCGAGCAATGGAAAACAGAAGAAAGCTTCTTTGCTCTTGAAATTAACCTAAAAATATCAAAAATATTGGGTACACAATTTAACCAAAATGCCATTGTATGGATTGGTTCTGATGCCACACCTCGTTTGATTTTACTTCGGTAACCCCAACACAAGTTTCTTAGAGTACTGGGGGTAATCCTGTGTAACAACTCAGAATAAACTTAGAAATTACAAGCATTAACAATAAGAAAGAGCTGCTTCCTACAGCCTTACCTAAATTTAAAAACCTTTCTTCTTCACCCACTTAAATCAGAATTAACCGACAAACCTCTAAAGATAATTTTGGTTTTGGTCGTAATAAAAATGTTCGAAAGTCAGAGGAAGAAATGTGAAATACGAAGCTGCCGACAGAGGCTTTACCCTAATTGAATTACTCATTACGTTAAGCGTGGCCAGCATTATGTTAACCATCGCGGCACCAAGCTACCGAGTATTCGTTCAAGATAGCCAACTTATTGCACAGAGCAATAGTTTTCATTCTGCCATGATGTTAGCCAAAAGCGAAGCTGTTAAACGAAGTAGACCTGCCACCATCTGTTCCAGCACGAATGGCACCGCTTGCAATGGCGGAGCAGTCTGGTCAAACGGCTGGCTAGTATTTACTGATACAAATAACGACGGTGTAGTAGACGCAGGCGAGCAAATCATCCAAGTTGGCTCACCATTATCTGGCGGCAATGCATTAAATTACAATAACGGAGCGAGAGTAACATTTGCAGCAAGTGGCTTTGCTGTTGGGTTTAATGGCACTTTTTCTTTGTGCGATAACCGGGGCGCTGCCAAAGCTAAACGTCTAATCCTGAGTAACCAAGGTCGCTTACGAACGGAAACAGGTGGCGGCACATGCTAATAAATCATAACGTCAACAGTAAAACACCTAAAAACCAGAGCGGCTTTAGCATGATAGAAGTGCTAGTAACGGTTCTAATACTTTCATTCGGTTTGTTAGGGATGGCAAATTTAATTACAACTGGAATACGCGCTAATACAACAGCACAATATCGCTCAATCGCCACCCAACAAACATTAGATATG
>JAJFJH010000256.1 GCA_021774155.1 Nitrosomonas sp. | reverse complement strand
CATGAATCTGGCAAATCATATCGACTCAATTCTGTATAGGCTTTCACACCAGGCAATACATCTTCATCACGCACCAAACCAACAAAACCGATTACCCCCATCTTAATCTGAGCAAATACCACAGCAATCGCATCCGACTTTGCGGTAACAAGATACAACGGCAATTGCGGCTCATCTAAGCGGCACCCAAGCAAGCTGGCAATCGACTGCTTCTGGGTTTTATAATCAATGATGATCATAGACCCATTATCTAATTGATCCACGCGGTCTAATCGTGTGTCTAATTGCAGTCCACCAATGTTGATGGTGTATTTTTCCTCAATCGCTAGCACAGTAAACGGGTTGCGTTTCTTCTCATGCGCTAGCCACTCAAGTACCAAACGCACTAATCGTTTTTGTTCTATCTTTGTAAAACGTACGGAATGAATAGATGGCCTATCCTTCAGCAGATGACAAATAGCTTGCTCTGCTGCCTGCATGGCGATTGCTTTTATTTCGCTATCGCTAGCATCGTCTAACATCTGTTTGGTTTTTAACTGACCCCAACATCGCGCCAAGACATCATGTATCAACATACCGCGCTCTAACGCATTAAGTCCAACATGTGGCACAACCAAATTTTCAATACCTAACCGATGCTTTGCCATCGCCCTAAAAGGGCAAGTCGCAAAATCTTTGATGACGGCCACACCACCACTAACACCGCTATTTTGCGTGATTGTCTTTTCCAGACTAGGCGCTTTAACATCAATAATATACTCAAGCTGGCTTGCTCGTTGTATCTGCTCAAGATGGCTTTCATAAATGGGCAGCTTAATTTCGCCCATGGCAACCTGCTTGATTAATGCACTCGGCTTAAGCGCATAACCATCACGATCATCACTACGTTCCGGATGACTAAGCACAACTTCAGTCGCACAAGACAACCACCCTGCTGTTAACCGTTGTGAATAACCAAATGATTCGGCTGAAGAACCCAAGGGTGTCTTTGCTTGACGCTGCAAATCGATCGGCAAGAATGGGTTGGGGCGTGGAGACATGGGCCACACCTCGTCAGACAAACCCATAACCCACAAATGATCAAATTCCATACCCGCCGCTTCCATCACACCCAAAATCTGGATTGGCACGTCCGGCGTTTCAGGTTGAAACAATGTTTCTGATGCTAAACTATAAAGGCGTAAGATTGCCTTACGATAAGAAATAGTTGAAATAACATGATCAAATGTACTGAAATTTGCCAACACTTCATGCCATTTCTTTAATGTCTGATACTCCGTTGAGTCAAGCACTCTTTCACCAGGAAATCCTGCTATGTTAAGAATATCAGTTATCGTTTTGGCCATAGCCGATGGCTTTAACGCTCGCGATAAAGTAACACGACGAAAATCAGTTAATTCAGATAATTTTTGTGTCAGTATTGGGCAGCGAAAACCACCCTTTTCACGCTTTATCAGCGCAACCAACCAGTTGATGGATATAACTGGCTCTACTTTTTTCCTTAAATTAACGTCTAATAATGCACGCTCACACATCTCAGACTCACCACCCTCAATAAATGGTGACCGCAACAATATACTGACGCGCTCGTATTCAACTTCACGACCAAGCAACGCTAGAATCTGGAATAATGCATTAATTAATGGATAGGATGTCAATCCCATACCCAGTGATATATTAAATGGCAGTACTGGCTCTACGTTACCAGGTAAAGCAGACTCAATATCAGGCAACATTACCTCGCTGAAAATTCGTATGATTGCATCTCGGCAACTTGACAATGCTGGCACTACAATTCCGATTTGTGCCGCTGCATCTATTTCGACTATCGCTCGCGCCCAGGTAGCTGCCTGATAAATCTCCCCTTGAGTATTAATGCAAGAAACGCGTTTTGTTCTGTAATTTTGCGATTTGTTATGAGCACTAGGTTGTGCAAACTGCACATCACAATTTGATACTGACAATACATTAAGAAATGATTCTTGCTGCGGCGTAAAGATTTCAAAGCCATAACAGATTAGTGTACCCGGCTTTTTAATTGATAATTGTTCATATAATGATGCCAACCAATCACTCAAGCGTACACCATCAATCTGCTTATTGCGCTTGGTAATATTTTGATAGCTCAGCACCCATTCATTGAACACACGGCTATCTTCATTCAAGGAAAATTTGTCGAGCCCTGGCATTAACTGCCACTCATGGACAAGTTGCCATGCTTCATGAACCAGTTTTGCTGTTTGTGAAGTCGCTAGTAGTGACTTACCTTGGTCGGAATCATTGATAATAGATTCCCACAATACTCGAGCTTGAGCCGAGCTAATAAGAGCGGGCAATTCGATGTCTGCCACAGAATAAAGAGTATCTTGATATAAACGCTCTATAAATACAGAAAATGGAATAATATCAGCCGATTCCCAGACGACCACTTCCTGAGCAGCTTGGTAAGCATTGAATTTACTTTTCAGCGCCGAAGCCAATCGCCGATTGGGCGTTACTACCGTGGTACTGGCGCCTTGCTCGGCAGCAAGGCGCCTAAGAACATCAGCTAGGGAGATTTGTGGAAATTGAGGGGATGCAGACATGCGGCAAATTAAGTACCGCTATCCGATTAACGTTCTAGTTTATCAAATTTATCTTCTACATTGGCCCAATCATCAGCGTCGGGTAGCGGGTCACCCTTTTCAATAATAGGCTGCCATTGCTTGGACAGCTCAGCATTAAGATCAATAAAATGCAACTGCGAGTCAGGCACATCATCTTCGGCATAAATAGCTTCTACAGGACACTCAGCAACGCATAACGTGCAGTCAATACACTCGTCTGGATCAATTGCTAAAAAATTCGGGCCTTCTCTAAAACAATCTACCGGACATACATCGACGCAGTCGGTATATTTACATTTAATACAATTTTCTGTTACAACATAAGTCATGACAACTATTCCTTGCGTGGCACTTTAGTAAACTCTGTATTCTAACAGAAAATTTATGAATATCGCCAACACTTATGAGGTAGAATACACTGAATTCTTTTAACAAGAATATAACAACGAATCAGTTGATTACACAATTAATACAGTCCGATTCTTTTGGTTTTAAAAATAAAACCAAACACAAAGATAATCATTACGATATTGACAAACCCATGAACTACAAGAAGCAAAAACCAACGAACTAACGTCTAACTCACCCCGCTCTACTTGGCAAGTACTTCAAAGGATCTACCGGCTTACCCTGCTCACGAATCTCGAAGTGCAGTTTGACGGTATCCGTATCGGTATTCCCCATTTCAGCAATTTTCTGGCCTTTGGCAACTCGATCACCCTCCTTCACTAGCAGAAGACTATTGTAGGCATAGGCACTAAGAAATGTATTATTATGTTTAATAATAATCAGCTTACCGTATCCGCGTAATCCGCTCCCACTATATACAACTTCACCTGCAGCCGAAGCCAAAACAGCTTGTCCAGATTGCCCAGAAATTCGCACACCTTTTGAATCTTTAGAGAAGCCCTCAATCAACTTCCCAGGTGCAGGCCACATCCATTCGATTTCTGTATTATTCTGCAAAGATGGTCTTACTGTAGATTCTGTCACAGGTGCAACCTCAATCCGAGCGGCCTTGTTAGTGGCAGCGCTCTGATTTATTGATGGCATGGTTGTCGGCATATTTGCCATATACTGCATTTCAGCTAATGTTTGGCCAGAATATGGTAGTTTAAGGCCTTTTGGTTCGCGCTTAACTTGGTCATCTATTGCAGTTGACTGACTTGGGCCATCCAAACTTGGTTCTATGCTAGAAATTACTGGTTGACCAAGTGGAAATACCGATGGTTGCGCTTGTTTCGTTGATGGAATAGATAGACTAATCTTCTGGCCGGGCTCTATCGAATTTGGGTCGGTAATGTTGTTCCATTTTGCCAATTCACTTAATGGAATGCCATGTTTTACAGCTATGCTATATAGCGTATCTCTTTTTTGGACAATATAGCCGCCCTCTTTCTGACTGGCTCCATCATTAGAACGCACCGTCGTTTCATTTAACGCCTTATCAACCACTGGCACTGGCTCCTTGGTTGAAGCACAACTGGTCATGACAACGCAAAGAACAACAACAAGAATATAATAAGAAAATGTTAACCGTCGAACATCCGTGTTAGCCCGCAAATACACCATGCCATATATACTCACAACTCGACTCATCAATCTTTCATTATCACGCATTGTTATTATTTCTCCCCGCATCGCTACCTTCTGACGACACCAGACAACATTGGCACAAAATTTACTTCCTCAAGCACGGTTTCAGTAAAACTTTTTGAATCGCGCTCTATTAGACACAAATGCTGCTTTCGGCTTCCCTTTGGAAAAACCATTCTACCACCGACGGCTAACTGTTCCAGCAATAATGAAGGAACGTGTGCAGTTACAGCAGTCATGATAATAGCATCAAAGGGTGCAACTTCAGAAAACCCATGGAACCCATCCGCATGCTTTAAATGAATATTATTAATTTGCATTTTATGCAAACGAATTCTTGTATTCGTCAAAAGCGGACCAATTCGTTCAAGCGAATACACCTCACGGACCAAACGCGACAATACAGCCGTATGATAGCCACACCCAGTACCAATCTCCAATATCTTATCCAAATCAGTATTCGCAAGCAACAATTCACTCATGCGCGCCACAATCCATGGACTAGAAATTGTTTGTCCGTAATTAATCGGTAAAGAAAAATCATCGTAAGCGCGACTTGCCAACGCTTCTTCAATAAAAACATGACGCGGGATAGCGCCCATCACTGAGAGCACTTTCTCATCTACGATACCTTGTGAGCGCAGACGCTCAACCATTCGCATCCGGGTTCGCTGTGACGTCATACCTATACCAGATTGTCGAACACTCACAAATTAGAATCCATTGAATAGTTTAATCTTAAATAAACAAGTGTTAGTCAAGCCAAGTTTTTACAGTATCCAATTGGCCATACTGCGTTAAATCAAGCTGCAGCGGCGTCACTGACACACGATGATGTTGAACCGCATAAAAATCCGTTCCTTCACCTGCATCTTGCGCTGCACCTGCTGGACCTATCCAATAAACAATGTCTCCACGCGGGCTTGTTGATTTAATAACCGGTTCCGCTTTATGCCTGCGACCAAGTCGAGTAACTTCAATCCCTTGTAGCTGCTCGTATGCAATATCAGGTACATTAATATTCAATAAAACAGGTCCATTAAATTTTTTACGCATAAAATGTTGCACCATATCTGCAGCAACACGTGAAGCCGTATGGAAGTTCTCCTTTGAGGCAACAACAAGAGAGACAGCCAGTGAAGGTATCCCCAATAGAAACCCTTCAGTCGCCGCAGCGACTGTCCCGGAATACACCGTATCATCGCCCATATTTGCGCCATCGTTAATGCCTGAAATCACCATGTCAGGTAGGACATCAAGCATACCGGTAACTGCCAAATGTACACAATCTGTTGGTGTACCATTCACATAGTAAAAACCATTATGGGATTTATGTAGATTAAGTGGACGATCCAGTGTTAACGAATTACTGGCACCACTACGATCTCTTTCGGGAGCAACGACAATTACTTCGGCAATTTTTGACAACGTTTCAGCGAGACAAACAAGACCTGGTGCAAAATATCCATCATCATTGCTAAGCAATATGCGCATTTCAAAAACTTATCTTTTAATAATTAATAACACAATTCGAATATTTCATTAACTATTAAGTAATTAATAAAAACTCGGCCTAAGAAATCGCATTCCATTCGTAAATCAATTGTATTTATTGATGAAATTCAATGGCAACTGGTCGGGGCGAGAGGATTTGAACCTCCGACCACTTGCACCCCATGCAAGTACGCTACCAGGCTGCGCTACGCCCCGAACTCAAAGATTATAACAAACTACTTTGACGTTAAAAAATTTAGAGCACAAATTATGAACGAAGCATTGATAAGACACTGCTAATTTCGCCTCGTATCAATGCCACATCAACGGGCAATTGAGATGTGGCAGTTGATTCAGCACTTATAGACTTTGACTCAGCCACTCCTTGTCCCAATCGATTACGCGCACCACTGATGGTAAAACCTTGTTCGTAGAGTAACTCGCGAATTCGTCGAATTAACAGCACCTCTTGGTGCTGGTAATAGCGTCGATTACCACGCCGCTTGACCGGTCTCAACTGAGCAAATTCTTGCTCCCAATACCGCAACACATGTGGCTTAACACCACATAGAACACCCACCTCACCTATAGTAAAGTAGCGCTTCGCTGGAATAGGTGGAAATGTTTCACTTAGTATTTTGTTTTCCATGATAGTCCTGCTCTACCATTGATTTTAACTTCTGACTGGCATGAAAGGTAACAACACGCCGCGCTGTAATCGGAATCTCTTCGCCAGTTTTCGGGTTACGTCCTGGCCTTTGTGGTTTTGAGCGTAATTGAAAATTACCGAAGCCTGACAACTTGACTCCATCGCCATTTTGCAATGCCGAACGAACTTCCTCATAAAACGATTCAACCATATCCTTTGCTTCACGCTTATTAAGCCCAACGTTCTCAAATAACAAGTCCGCTAATTCAGCCTTTGTTAATGCCATGTTCTGCTCCACTAAGATATTATTTTCTTTAAGAAGCCATCGGATTAATTCAAATCAGAATGATAGGTCTATTATCAACGAAATAATTAACCAGAAGCTTCTTAGTCTATAATCAGATTAAACTTACTTAACAATCAATTAAAGTCATTATTGTTAGCTAAATTAGACTAATGCCTAATGTAATCCAAAGTAGCCGACATTATTGCCTTAATTTTGCTCCAAATTGATTTTCCAAATTATTTATTAATTTCTTAACTGCAAGATCTGCCTCAATATCCGTCAATGTTTTCTCAGTATCTTGCAATAACATACGGAAAGCAAGACTTTTTTCGTTATCCGCCATACCTTTACCACGGTAAATATCAAACAAAGTGATGTCTGAGACAATTGATACTTTTTCGGCATTCATACAAGTTAATAATGTTTGCGCACTAATTTCATTAGGCACAACAACTGCAATATCACGGCGTATCGGTGGATATTTTGAAACCCCTTTTGAAACAGGTAAAACATTTGTTTCTATTTCATCCATTTTTAATTCGAATAAAACCGCAGATTTTGACAAATCATACTTCTTTTGCCAATGTGGGTGCAATTCACCAATCCAACCAATGACTCGCTCGTTAATCATGATCTGAGCTGCTTTACCGGGATGTAATGCAGGATGAGATGTCACGTCAAAACTGATAATATTCGACCCACATAATGCCTCGACATCTGCTTTAACATCGTAAAAATCAACACTACGCGCTGACACACCCCATTGTTCAGGCGCAACATCACCAAAACAAAGCCCAGCAAGGTAATTCTGCTGCATATAACCATCTTCACTTTTCTCAAAACAACAACCCATCTCAAACAAACGTACTCTTGACTGTTTACGGTTGAGATTGAATTGCAGGTTAGAAATAAGCCCTCCGACCAAACTACTACGCATAACACTCATTTGACTAGCAATCGGATTTTTTAAAGCTATGGGCGCTTTATTGTGGGTGAAATCTGCTTCCCAGGAGGAATCAACAAATGCATAATTAATAACTTCCTGATAATCCCTCGCTATCAATAGCTGCTGCAATTGAGATTTAGTACATTTGGTCTCAGGTGCCGCCATCATATTCAAACTGGCACTCGGAGCAATCGCCGGGATATGATCGTATCCATAAATCCGCGCCAGCTCTTCAATAAAATCTTCTTCAATAGAAAGATCGAAACGATAAGTCGGTGGTGTTATATGAAAAATATCACCTTTAGATGAAAATTCAAACCTTAAGCGCTGAAACAGCGCTGTTATCTGTTCTTTGTCCAGGTTAATACCTAATACACGTGACACACGGTCTACACGAACACTGACGGCAACTCTTTCCGGTAAAACACTTTTCTTTTCAGTAGTTGGCCCCGGTTTTCCGCCGCAAATTTGCAGCACTAAGCCAGTAGCACGCTCTAATACTTTTTTGGTCGCAGCATAATCGACACCACGCTCAAAACGATGTGAAGAGTCTGAGCTAAAGCCTAAACGAAACGATTTACCAGTGATTGCATTTGGATTAAAGAATGCGCTTTCCAAAAAAATATCCGTTGTAGCTTGCGTAACACCACTGTCACTGCCACCCATAATACCAGCCAACGCCAATGGCTCGTTATCATCGGCAATTAACAACATATCAGATTGCAAATCTAATTGATTGCCATTTAACAACTGCGTATGCTCTTTCGGTTTGGCATAACGAACTTGTATTGCACCTACCACTTTTTTTAAATCAAACGCATGCATCGGTTGGCCAGTTTCCAACATCACATAATTAGTGATATCAACAACCGCATTGATTGATCGCAAGCCACTTCTTTCTAACCGTTGCAGCATCCAAGCAGGAGTCGGTACATCCAAGGAAATATCACGGACTATCCTGCCACAATAAAGTGGGCACGCTTCCGGCTCAGTGACATTCACAGCTAATGTATCATCAATAACATTAGCCACTGAATCAATTTTTGGTGTAATAAGTTCTGAAGATGTGATTGCAGCTATTTCTCTCGCCACGCCTTCTAGCCCTAAACAATCTGCACGATTTGGTGTTAACTTGAGCGTGAATAATTTATCGTCAAGCGCGTAATATTCCCTAAAGTCCATACCGATAGGCGCATCATCTGGCAATAAATACAAACCATCCGCAGCATCACTCAACCCTAGCTCTTTAGCTGAGCACAGCATCCCATGCGACTCCTGGCCACGCAATTTGGCTTTCTTAATGACAAAATCTGCTAATTTTGCACCAACTAATGCACAAGGAATTTTGATACCAACACTCACATTGGGCGCGCCACAAACGATTTGCAATGACTCACCACC